>JALZOO010000596.1 GCA_030913905.1 Acidobacteriota bacterium | reverse complement strand
CTGCCGTATCTAAAACGCCAGGCGATCGAATCCTTGAATAAGGCTTACTCGACCGAGGACGAAGCGGTTAAAACAATCGCGACGAGTTTGGATGGTTTTTATCGAACTAACTACAGCGAGCTGTACCAGCAAAAGGGAGATGCTGTTCGTGGATCAATTGGCGAAGTGCAGCGCATTTATAGGACCTATTTCTTTCCGGAGATGAAAACTAATTGGGCGACGCATCCCAACAATATCGGCCATCTCTACTTCTCAGGCTGCTTTCGCTGTCACGATGGCGAACACGTTAGTGACACTGGAAAAGTCATCAGCAACGATTGCAACATCTGCCACACAGTCATCTACGACTCGGCCGGGCCTCCTGCGGAGAACGCGCAGATCGGATCTTTTCGGCATCCGGTCGATCTTGGGTCTTTGGCCGATCGCAACTGCGAAACCTGCCACAAGCCCAACGCACCTTTCAAACACCCGGTAAGCCTTGGCGACATCTCCAGCTTCCAATGTGTTGAATGTCATCCACGAAAGCAATAACAAGCGCAACAAAAAGTAGAGATTAGTCCGAGTAGCGGTATCAGAACCGGGAGTGGACCGGGGTCCCCGCGCGGGCAGCCCGCGTGGGGTGGTACTTGCGACCGGGTCTGCCTGGACAGAAGCAAGAGCGAATGCAGCCAAGATACAGTTCGCTTTGGTTAGGCGACCGGATCGCTACCCCGACTCGTCGAGGTTCTGATACCGAGTGAGATTGGAAGAACTTGTGCAAGGCGTGTTGGAGAGCATTCGAATCAAACAGTTGCCTCGGCTTGAACCACTGTTTTCGACAGTTCCCTCGCCGACTCCCCGACGATTGCCGGCTTCCAGGGGCGGGCCACGAGCACCGGGCAAGGCGCCTGGCGTAACACGCGATCTACATTCGAGCCAAAGAGAGCGCGCATGCCAAAACCTGCTCCATGTGCGCCAATGCTTATCAAGTCAATCGCATTCTTTTCTGCGTAATTCAAAACTTCACGATAGGGTTGTCCTTCGCTGACGGCATGCTTGATCTGACACCAAAGATGAGCTTCTGGTGGCACAGCTCGCTGCAATCGCCGCGCTGCGTTGTGGTATGCGGATTCACGTTGATTTGGATACCAGGCAATCTCCGGCTCATTCACCGTATGGGGCGGCAGCACATGTAGTAGATGCAACTCGGCCTGATATTCCTGGGCAAACGACAGCGCATAATTCAGCGCTAACTCCGAATAATCCGAAAAATCGTAAGGAACAAGCACTCGCTGAAGCGATATGCTCTTGCTTAGTGGCTGCACCCAGTCGCGCTCGTCCGTATGCGTGACAAGAACAGGGCACGGCGCAGAGCGACAAACCGATTCAGCCGTGGAGCCCAGCAGCGCAGCTCGGTGTGGCCTGCGCCGCGATCGCATGACAATGAGATCTGCTCGGCATTCGGATGCAGCTTTCGTAATTGCCTCGCCGACCTCTTCTCCATGAATTAGAAGCCCATGCCAATTAAGCTTTGTCTTCTCCTCCGGCGCGAGAAACTTAACCACAGCTCGTTTGAAAACTTCCTGACCTCTTTCTGGGACCGGGGAGTCCGCGATGGGTCCGTCGTGAACGAGCCCAGCTTTGGCTAACTCTCCGCCTTCGGGGCGATAGCAAATAGCCAACTCTGCTTCATAGGCACGAGTTAGCGCCAGGGCATAGCGCAGCGCCTGATCGGAGTCTGTAGATAAGTCGATAGGGCAAAGGACACGTTTGATATTAATCATGAATTGAAAGCCAGTAGCGGGCCCCTCCTTATCCTTGCCAGGGAGCAACCACTGTGCCGTCTCAGTAGCCTCTATTTTCAAGTGCTTCTCGATTTGATCTTATGATGACGTCACCGGTTGCGGGCTTTTGCCCAGATTCCTTGCGAAAGTTTGCGCAGGAAGTAGCTCGGGATATCAGGTTAAGTTTTCAGCGACGTTCGCTGCGGCCGGACCACTTCGACGGAGCAATGCGCGCGCGCTGCGACTGCCGAGGAGACGCTACCGAGCAATAACCGCTCTATTCCCCGCATACCCTTCGCGCCGACAAAAACGCAGTCGGCTCCCCAGCTCTCTGCCTCTTCAAGGAGCTGATCCGAGGGGTTACCTCTCCTAATCATTACTGCCGCATCAAGTCCGGCTGATCGGAGTTTTTCGGCCGATGGTTCGAAGATCTGCCGGACCTCATCCCAGTTCTCTTCATCTCCTACTTCGATCCATTTGATGATCGACGGCTGAGATGGATCTGGCGTAATAGCCATTACCGTGTCGACTGCTGTCACTAGCCGCACTTCTGTTCCGGGCGGCCAGTCGCGCCAGGAAACAGAATCCACTGCGGCATTAGAATATTCGGAATTGTCCACGCCAATGAGAAGCCGAAGCGGCGAGTTAGCTTCCCTGCGCCGGCCACGTGCGATGCGGACCGAGCAACTCGCCTCGTAGAGAACTCTTTGTGAGACGCTTCCGAGTATCAGCCTCCCACCCAGAACCGAGTGGCCCTGGGCTCCAACGACAATGAGATCCGCATTCCACTCGTCGGCGGTTCTTACGATTGCCCACGCAGGTGACTCAGCGAGCGCCTCGTCGCGGACGTTCCACTCCGGAAAACTCTTCTTGACTTGTTCACTGGCCCGTTTCGCCAATGACTCTGCTTCCTTTAGCTTGCGCTCCGCACGCTCGTGAGCACGCCTTACTCCCGCCGGCACATACATTGGAAAGGTGTTGTCGACCTCTTCATCAATAGGCCTTGGCAGAAAGACGTCCGCCAGAGACATTACCAATGCTTCGGCGGTCTTTGGCATTCCAGCGTTTTTCAAATCCTCGAGCGCGGCGTCGGCGCACTCAGAGCCATCGTAAGCAATAAGTACTTTCATCTTTTGGGTCTAAGCTCCTCGCTCCAGGGGAGCGAAATGTTAATAGCCTTCAAGCCTTGCCTCGTAATCGGTGGCTCCGTTAGGAGCCTAATTTTTGCCGTTTAAAAATGTACCAGATTGCGCTCCTTACGGAGCGCGGAATCCTGCATAGACCGAGGGTATAAACATTAGGTCCCTACGGGACCGAAGAACTCCTTACTCCGCGATTTGTCTGCCTATGGCTTAATCGACACTTTCATCACACCGTCGCGACGTTCACCGAAGAGCTCGTACGCTTCAACAATCTGATCCAATCTGAAAGTGTGTGTCAGAAGCGGCCTGAGATCAATCCGACCGTAACGAACAACTTCCATCAAGCGCCGCATTCGCTCTTTGCCACCCGGGCACAGCGTCGTCACGATCTTGTGATCACCAAGACCGGCAGCGAATGCGTCATAAGGAACCTGAAGCTTGCCTGAATAAACTCCAAGGCTCGATAGCGTTCCAGCCGGTCGCAGGCTGCGCAATGAACTCTCAAACGTTGGCTGTGTGCCAAGCGCCTCGATTGCTACATCAGCGCCGCCGCCCGTCAAACGCTTCACTTCGGCTACAACGTCAACCTCGCGATAGTCGAGTGTCACATCCGCACCCATACGCTTGGACATTGCCAGACGATGCTCGTCCCCATCGACCCCAATGATTAACGACGCACCCAACAGTTTGGCCCCGGCCGTTGCACACAAACCGATAGGTCCCTGTGCGAAAACAACGACTGCATCACCGATCTTTATCCCGGCGGCCTCTGCGCCACCGAATCCGGTGGACGCAATGTCAGCGAGCAAAACCACTTGTTCATCAGTCAGCTCGTCGGGAATCCTTGCCAGGTTGGCTTGTGCATACGGTACTAGCAGATACTCGGCCTGAGCACCGTTGATTGTGTTACCAAAACGCCAGCCACCAAGTGCCTCGTAGCCTTCACCGTGTCCGCATTGCGACGCATGTCCCGACAAGCAGGCACGGCATTGACCACATGGAGTAATCGCGCCTACCAATACGCGATCACCAATGTGATATCCGGTAACGCCCTCACCAAGCTCCTCGATCACACCAACTGCTTCATGACCGATCACGAGACCAGGGGCGACGGGATATTCCCCACGGACGATATGCAGGTCGGTTCCACAGATCGTGGTAAGCGTGACGCGAATCACGGCTTCGCCTATTCCGGCTCGTGGTTTTTCAACCTCTTCAACCCGGATGTTGTCCTTGCCGTGAAAGACGTTTGCTTTCATTTTCCCTCATTACATCTCCAAGCTTGCAATTGCTGCCGACGTAGTTTCGCCCGCACTGAAGTACTCGACGCGGACCGACTGAATTGGTGAGGTGCTGACGAGTTGGCCCTTCACCCACATTTCCAGCCTGAGACCAGTGCAGATCTCTCCGTTCTTGATCGTGCAGCCACCTGAACCGGAGCCACTGATGACCGCCTCCACGGGCTCGGCAAAGTGAACTCCGCCCTCCACGAGTGCACGTCCTGTCTTTGGATCGAGCAGGAAGATGCGATAGTCGCTGTTACGCGTGCGCACGCAAATCGTGTCAAACGGCGCCAGCGTCTCCAGCGTCAGGCTGGCAAGTGAAAAACTGATATTGATCAAGCCGTCCATTGAATCAGGTGGTGGAATGGGCTGCGCGTTCACTTCACGCCGATCACAAAACAAAGGGCCCGTGGTCTGACGTTGTGCGCGCTGCCAGCACTCGATGCAGAACGCTATGGCTGGATCAAAGTCGAGCTTCGTGTCTTCAATCCATCTGCCGCACTTGCAGCAGTTGCCAAACGAACCTGCCATTAGTCGATCAAGGGCGTCGTCGATCTTGCGTAAACGGGCCTGTAATAGCTCGCGATGCCAGTTTGCCGTACGCCCGACTTCTTCCTTTTCTGTCAGTTCCTTCAATCGAGCTTGAGAAGTTGGGGTGGACTCTTTGAGCAGTGCTTCGCAGATGTCTTCTCGTTCGGAGTGCAGTCGGCTCCAGACAATGCCGCCATTTCCTGTGACGGGAACCTGGATCAAGTGAATGTTTGAGTTCATGCTCACGGAATTACCTCCATAAGGGTCATGTGTCGCCAACTCTCACAATGCAATGAAGGTGCCTCAGGAGTTTGAGCAGATTTGCCCGAATAGCGGCCTTTATCGCAAATTTGACTGTGGAAAGATTCGCTTCCTATGCGGAAAAGCGCGCAAGATGCGAAGCGGTATCAGAACCGGGAGCGGTAGCGACCGGGTTGTCGTAGCAGAGAGACCCGGCTCCCGGTTCTGATACCGTGTGCAAAGCAAGAAGCCACGGCAAAGATCGGGTGCCTTTATGGAATACCCAGCAGGTTTAGTATCCATGGGCCAGTGGTGCTTACCAGAATGCAGCCGAGGACCATCAGAATCACACCCGGTACGGCCAGGTCGGAGAAAGTGATCCCGCCCTCACCATAAATCATCGCGTTGGGAGGTGTGCTGATGACGAAAGGAATGCCGAACGACGCAGCGATTGCGATCAGGATGGCCGTCGAGGGCGCAGGATCAATTCCTGCGGCAAGTGGAATGAGCATCGTCACGGCTGCCGTGTTACTCATCAGCGCCGCAAGAAACGCCGCAGTGAAACAAAGCATGAATAGACGCACGACGTGAGGGACCTCTTGCCAGGGCACCGCAGCTCCAGCAAATTTCGATAGTCCCGCCTGGTCCAATAGCGTTCCCAAGCCGATGCCGCCGGCAATCAACCCAAGTGTCGACCAGTCGATTCGCGCGATGTCTTCGCCGTGCAGGAGTCCCGAGCCAAACAGAACTGCCGTGGCGATGAGGGCTACGATTGCCGATGAAGTTCCGTGGAGCGGCTCCGTTAGCCAGGCTACGACGGTAAGAAAGAAAACCAGCATTACCAGTCGGCTGCGACGGTCTGGCGCTTTGATGGGAATGTCTGGCAACTCAGACAAACCGCGCAGACGAAAGCGCGCAGTTAAAAGCAGGGTGCCGGCGATCATCAGGCCTATTGCCAGTGGTAGCGCAAACACCATCCAGTCGAGAAAGGTTACGCGAACGCTGTTGGACACCGCCGCAATCGCAATTGCATTTGGACCGGTACCGATCGGTGTTGCAATGCCACCGAAGTTTGCGCCAATCGCGATTCCCATTAGCGTGGCGCGGCGAAAGCGATTGTTCTTGGGAGTTCCCACAAATAGTGGATGAAGAGCCACCAACATCATTGCCGCTGCTGCAATGTTGGACATCCACATCGAAAGCGTCGCAGTGGCTACTATGACCAGAGCAACGAGCCGCAGCCTGTGCCCGCCGGACAAGCGAACCGCAAGACGCGCGATGAGGTTATCTATTCCATGACGGCTTGCCGCCACGCTAAGTGCGAACCCGCCGAGGAAGAGTGCCAGAACGGGATTTGCCGACCACCCGAGAACACGAGTTAAGTGAAACTGCTCTCCGTATCCGCTCAGCAGAAGCGGCGTCATGGCCCAGAGCAACAGAGTTGGCACATATGGAGGGACGACTTCAGTAAGCCAAAGCGCCAGGCAGACTCCCGCAATAGCGAGTGCTCTGGCAAACAACGGATCCTTAATCCATATCCACGACGAGACAACCAGAGCTGTGGCAAGAATGCCCGCGATAAGCCATCTGACCGGCAGTTTACCTATGGGGTTACCAGAAACAGCCTTAGTCGACTGCTCGCCTGGCAGGGTGTTTGTTTCAACTTGTCGCAGCTTGACCACGTTCACTAAGAATGCGAAGCCTCCCAATACCGTTCCTGAGCTCGTTTAGCCCAACCCCAAAACCGGCCTTGTCTTACATTCGCGGGCTCATCGACCCAAATATCTTTGTGAACGTACATACTGTCGCTGCCGCCTTCATCAATGACCAGCCTCATCTCATGAACATAGTTTGAGACTGGCTGGTGCCCCGCGATTTCGGCGGCCAGGTTCGTAGCCGCAACCTCAGCTTGTCGCACGGCCATGTGGCCCAACTTGGGGCCGCTAAAGTTTACGCAGTCGCCGATTGCGTACATTCGCTCAACGCCAACTACACGCATGGCCGAATCGACGTTGATGTATGACTCGTCATTCGTAATCTCCAGGTTTGATGCCACCGGCGATCCCTGAAATGGCGGCACAAGCATCAGCAGGTCGAAATTGACGGCGAATCCATTGCTGGACACAGCCGCATGGGGCGTGACCCTGGTGACGGGAAAACTGGGCAATGACTCTATGCAGTGCGCATTGAGCGCTTTTCTGAGCGCAATGGTGAAATCGGAATCGCCGAGTTGTAAGCCGGGCTGGTCAGGGCTGACGATAGTTATTCTTACGTTCTCCCGCTCGCCCCGCTCTTCGAGCAAGCGTGACAATGAGAACGCCGTCTCGAAGACGGGAATTGGCAGTCGCGCTCCGGGACACTGACCAATGACTGCTCGTCCTTCATGAAACTGGGAAATAGCCTTACCAAACCTTAGCGCTTTATCCACACTGAGCAGATGGTGGGCGTTTTCAAAGAAGCCGGTAATTCGCTCAGTGGCCAGCCGCCGACCCAATGCGAAGATCAGATAATCGTATGGAAGTTTTCCCTCCACTTCACCATTAGCGATGGTTACCTTGCGCTGGTGAGCGTTGATGCGTGCCACTTCAGCCTCAATGAAGTTCACTCGCCGGCTCAGCATCATCTCACGCAGATCAAATGAAACGTCATCCGGTTCACACTTGCCAAAAGCCAATCTGACCAGTGCCGGATAGAATACAAACCGACGGCTGCGTGACACCAACGTGATCTGGTGATCGTCACCCAGCGCTTCAGCCAGACGTTCTGCAGCAACAACCCCTCCGAAGCCGCCACCCAGAATTAATACCTTGGCCATAGTGTTATCGTCCCTCTGCCTTTGCGCTATTTGGTTGGGTGACTGCTCCGTTCTCATTTCGACAACGCACTACCTCGACGGAGCACTTCGCATGGGAAACCACTGACTGTGAAACCGAGCCAAGAAGGAACCTTTCCCAAGCGCGGTACCCGTGCGAACCGACTACGATTAGGTCGGCGCCCCAGGTCTCTGCTTCATCCAGGATCACAATCCTCGGCGGACCCGGAAGGAACTTCGCGTCGAGAACAACAGCACTACCGAACTTCGATTTGAGCTTCTCTACCGCGCGTTCAACGACCGCCTGTGCATGTTCCCGCGCCGAACGGTCCATTTCGTCCAGATAACTTGGCGGTAGAGCCCAAGCCTCCGGCGTTGGCGGCAGTGGCAACTCAAACGCCATCAACACCAGGATTTCCGATCCCTCCGGCCATGGCCTCCGCGTCATCTCTTCAACTGCTTTATCGCTGCATGGTGAACCATCAACTGCCAGGAGGATTTTCATAGGCGCTCCAATTCTTAGGACAGTCAGTCCTCTCCGGATACTCTTTGGCTGCACTAGCTGTACCAGAGGGACCGCCTGAGTTTTATCTGAACTTGCGGAGCGACTGAGGACCGTGGTTGCGAGGTATTTCTCAACGGGCGCGGTTTTTCTCGCAGCCAACAACCAGCGCTCCTCCCTCAGCGATAAAGTGCGCACCGTTCTCTTCCCTCAAACCCCGAAAACTCCTTATTAACTCAAGGAAGCAAGGTGGCACGAATGGTGCAACCATGATCCGAGGACGAGTTACGGAATTGTGAACATAACGGAGGAAAAGATGAAAACCCGTGAGATACCACGAGATGAATGGACCAAGTTTTTCGACAAGCTAAGCCGGAGACAGGAAGGCTGGGAGGTGGAGCTCGAAGTCTTTAGCCCGGACATCGGCAACCAAATTGAGGGACGCCACATGTTCCTGACGGGCATCACCGCGGAGGTCACTAACGAAATCCATAAGACTGACAAGATAGCGATCATGATGGCGGGAACACCGAACAATCATGTCACGCATACGATCTCAACGCCGACTCTGGTACAGCTCCAACAAACAGACCTGGGCATCGACTCTGCATTACAGATCAAGTCGGCTGATGGCACCACTAGTCTCTTGCACTTGAGTTAAGCAGAGCTGGATCGTGACCCAAGCAAGTGTCGCTGTGTAAAGAAGTCATTGTTGATGGGGTACCGCAAAAACGAATAGGCATTCCTGCAAGGAGTAAGAGCTGTGAAAAAGACGACTAAGGCAAAACTTGCTCTAGCCGCCGGCAGCGCAGCCGCACTGTCGGCATACGCGTTTCTAATCCGTCCGTGGCACCTTCGCTGGGGCGCAACGGATGAGGAACTAAACATGCCGTTGCCCGGCGACGAGTTCGTCGACGATCCACAGCTAAACGCGACGCACGCGATCACGATTAATGCTTCAGCTTCTGATGTATGGCCCTGGTTGGTTCAAATGGGACAGAACCGGGGCGGATTCTACAGCTACACCTGGCTCGAAAACCTTGTCGGCTGTGACATGCGCAATGCCAATCGTATCGTGCCGGAATGGCAGGATTTAAGAGTTGGCGACCAGGTGTGGCTGCACCCGAAAGCTCCTCCATTGCGAGTGCTGGCGATTGAAGCTGGACGGGCCATTGTCCTTGAGAAGTGCTGGACTTTCGTCCTGCGGCCTATCGACGAGAACACCACACGGCTAATCATTCGTGGAAGAGGTGAATTCAACCCTGACTTGAAGAATGGTTTGTTGAACTTCTTCCTGTGGCGTGGAATCTTCGAGCCTGCACACTTCATCATGGAGCGAAAGATGTTGCTGGGTGTAAAGCAGAGAGCTGAGACTGGTGAGCCCGAACCATGAGATTTGACGCCTCCCTTTGGAGTGCGCCGGCCAGGCGGCGCTTTGGTCCAGCCGAGAGATACCGCGAAGTTTAGATGTTTTATTTGCCAGGCGAGAGCGGAAGCCGCCATGGGCCAAAGCGGCGCCAGGCCGCCGCGCTCCAAAGAGTAAACTCACGCCAGCAGATTTTTCAGGAACATGCCGGCAGCGTAGGCGAGCACCGCGGCAATCGCGCCGACAATCAAGGTCGTAAGACCTGATCGCCACCAGGAAGCTGTCGACCACTTGCTCTTTGCGGACCCAATTGCGACGAAAACAGTTCCCGTCATGATGATGGACACTTCAAACGCGTTGGAAACGTTCAACAAATACGGGACTAATGGGACCAGCCCGCAAATGAGAAACGCCGCGAACGTGCTGATTGCCGCAATCCACGGAGAGCGAACTTCAAGCGGGAGGCCATACTCTTCAGTCAGCATTGTAAGGACCCAACGCTTTCGATCCGCGGTAACAAGCTCGACAATCCGTTCCAAATCCTCACCGGCGAAACCCTTTAGTTGAAAAATCTGCCTCACTTCTTCTCGTTCACCCTCGGGCGCCATGTCGATATGCCGATTCTCTATGGCCTCAAGGCGGTGCCAATCATCGTGCTCGGCCTTGGTACCAAGGAAGTTACTGGCTGCCATTGAAAAGCCGTCGGCAAGTAGGTTGGCAAATCCCAGGGCCAGGATGATCCATGGTGAAAGCTGTGCGCCGGCTACACCGCTGACTACAGCAAACGTCGTGACCGCTCCGTCGATCCCGCCGTAGATCCAATCGCGCAGGTAGTTGTGCACTGGCCCGTGGGCCAGCCGTTCCTTGATCGCCTCAACCGAGTGTTCGTGTTCCATCCCCTACCGAGAAGTACAATCACGCTTGCGATGGCAAACCCTTTCCGGGTTAGCTCACTTGTTCCCGATCTTCCCTTCTTAAGTTGTCTGCTACCAGGAACACCAACCCAATGGCTAACCAGAAAGCAGCTTTGAGCCAATTTCGTGTTTGAAACGCCTCAAGCGTCGCAACTCCAAAAAACAGAACAAAGACTGCAAAGTTAGTACCGAGCGTTATTTTTTTCATGGCAATGCCTTTCTTTCCAGCTTTAACAAAAGATTGATGGCTGTCCGGTGGCCCGACGGCCATCCGTTTTCTGAACGGTTCAGGACAATGCCTACTTTTCATGGTGACGGCAGGCGAGCTATGCGGAGGAGCATCGAGCCATGTTCTCAGGTCGTCAGGACTACCAGATTGTTGGAAAGTACCGAAGCACATAGGTAGCCGAGCGCACCCCCAAAAAATGAAAAGCATGGCGAACCTGCTGAGTTCGCCACCGTTAGCATCGTGTCCAGGATTTCAGCTTATCCCCGCGATTCTCAAACGCTGACTACACCGGTGATGCGATCAATGCAAATGCGAAAGACGACGACTTCCGGAGGCACGGCATCCAATATGACAAAGGAATCAACGGGCGTCAGCAGCGGAAAATGCTTAAATAATTTCCGCATAGCGCGCCTGCGCTCGGCTTCGTCGTTGATCTCTTCAAAGTTGCCAAAGGCAAGAACACTGCGCCAGTGAAAGTCGTCCTGGACCTCGTCCATTTGAACACATGCGCGCGGGTGCGCCCGTAACGCGTCAATCTTCCTTCCTGGCAACGAGTGTCCGAATATAGATCCCTCCTCAAAAAAGTAGTTGAACGGTACAACATACGGTTCGCGTTCATCCACGCAGCCAAGCCGTCCAAGCCTGCCTGCTTCGATCAGCGCGCGCGCCTCCGACTCGCTCATGGTTCTAAATGAGGCCTTCTGGTTACGCCAGCGCACCACCAGGTGCTCGCCGCTGTCGATAGAGTCGCCGACTTCCCTTGTCATCACGCCCTCCGATCGGGGCGTGAACTACCCGCGTCCAGATAATTCCGATGAAGTGGCTACAGCAGCCAGCATGCATCCTTTGTCCAAGCAGTCGCGCCTACGTGTAAAGCGTGTTCGGACAAATCGTTCGTCGGGCGTTCACCATAGACTTAACCAACCCATCTAAGCCGCAATGTTTGTGCCAACTGCTTTTCGCGGGAATTGCCTTTATCCACATCCGATTGAGAACCGATCCTGCGCGGTTTTGCGCACCGCTTGGGAAACTTCCTCAGCCTGAATGCGTGCTAAGGAGCGGCTTACATCCGAAAACTGCACCTATTGCCGGGGCATATCGGTTGCTCAACCGTTGGTTGAAGGGAAAGGCATTTTTTGCTGAACAAAGAAGGCTGGCATGAACAAGAAAGGTTATTCAATTGGGGCAACTTTGCTATTGATGATTTCAATCGGCATAGCCTGAGCGCAGGATAGGACTAAACCAAATCAACAAGGCGACGAAAGAATCGTCACTGCTACGAATCTGGTTACGGTCAATGTGATCGTCACGGACCGTGCTGGCAGATACGTGAAGGGTCTTGGCCGTGACCAGTTTGAAGTCCAGGACGAGAAGGTGAAGCAGCAGATTACACACTTTAGTGCTGAGGCTGCGCCTGTTTCGATCGGCATCGTTTGCGAGATGCACAACGCGCGACCCGAAACAATGGGTGCGATGCTAACCGCCTTGAAGCAGTTTACGAGAGTTGATCGGATGACGGGCACCGCGGAAGAGTGAGCAAGGGTTAGGTCTTCAAGACCTGAGCCAATGCCTTGAGTAGCTTCTCTGCGGTGTAGGGCTTGTTGAGAAAGATGCTGATGCCTTCGAGCGAAGCGTCGGCGACCTGATGACCAGTCGCAAAACCACTGGCGGCGATGATCCGAACCTTCGGATTCATTCTCTTTAATGCGCGAATCGTCGCTGGGCCATCCATGAAAGGCATCACGATGTCTGTTAACACCACCGAGATGTCATTCTTTCTATCGGCATAAAGCGCGAGAGCCTCAGTACCGTCGCTCGCCGTAAGCACGGTGTAGCCAAAAGTTTCCAACGTGCTGCGAGTTATCTCACGAATTGATTCTTCGTCGTCCACCACCAGAACCAACTCGCCATTACCTACGGGGAGATCTGTTTTCAACCCGACTATCTCGGCCGTTCCGGGCGCGTCGAGAGCGGGAAGATACAAAGCGAACTGACTTCCTTTGTGGACCTCGCTATAGGCATTCATAAAGCCACCATGACTTTTCACGATTGTCAGCGCAGTAGAGAGGCCCAGCCCGGTGCCTTTTGACATCTCTTTCGTCGTGAAGAATGGTTCAAAAATCCTGCTTTGGATTTCCGCCGACATTCCCGGTCCAGTGTCAGCCACGCTGATAACGACAAACCGTCCTGCCTTGGCTTCGATATGCATCCGTGCGTAGTTTTCGTCCACAAGGGTATTTTCGGCCGTGATCGAGATTGAGCCACCGTCGGGCATCGCGTCGCGAGCGTTGACACAAAGGTTCATCAACACCTGATGAACCTGGGTTGCATCCGCCGAAATTATCCAAAGGTCGTCGGGCAGGTGATAGGTGATTTCAATCGACTTTGGGAGAGTTTCGCGCAATATCTTCACGATCTCTTTAACCAGATGTTTGGGCTGCAATGCCACGCGCTCGCCTTCTACGCCACGGGCGAACGACAAGACCTGGCGTACCATATTGCCCGCACGCTCAGCATTTGTGCGCAATACTTCCAGCCACTTTTTGCTCGCATCGTCGGTAGCCTTTAACTCCAGCATATCGATCGCCATCACGATTGGTGACAACACGTTGTTTAGGTCGTGGGCAATGCCGCCGGCGAGTGTGCCAATGGATTCCATCCGCTGCGCGCGAAGGAATTGTGCTTCCATTCCCTTCTTCGCTGTGATGTCAGTATTAATCACGAGTATAGACGTGGGCGCTCCCTGATCGTCGCGAACCAGCGTCCACCGACTCTCCACGATAATCTCGGCGCCGTCGCGACGGATTTGATGAATCTCACCGCTCCACTCACCTTTATCAATCACGACTTGCCGGGCGGTTTCAAACTGGGAAGACGGCTCCGTCAGAAGTAAGTCCACAGCGTTTCTGCCCACGGCTTCTGCCGGGGTCCAGCCATAGATGCGCTCGGCGCCTTTGTTCCAAAAAAGAATGTTGTGCGTGAGATCGCGCACCAGAATTGCATCCTGCGCTTGATCCAGCAACGCCGCTTGCTCACGGATTTGCTCTTCGCCACGTTTGCGTTCAGTTATGTCGCTACGGATCGCGACGTATTGGTAAGGTTTTCCTTCAGAGTTGAGAAAGGGGACGATTGTTGTGTCGACCCAATAGTAGCTCCCATCCTTTGCGCGGTTCTTTATCTCTCCGCGCCAAACCTGGCCGCTTGCGATTGTGGTCCACAAGTCTCTCATGAATTCTTTCGGGTGATAGGCGGAATTGATAATGCGATGGTCCTGACCCAGCAACTCTTCTCTCGAGTACTTGGAGATTTCGCAGAACTTGTCGTTAACGTAGTTAATGATGCCGCGCTGATCGGTGATGGCCACAATCGCAGACTCATCAAGCGCAAACTTGATGTCCGCTAATTCCTTGAGCGAGCGCTCTAACGCCTCCGCCGGGGGATGCTCTGTATCGAGCGGTGTGGTGTTAATGGAAGCCATCGCTATTACTAGGTCATCGTTTCGGACTTGGCGGTGAGGGCCTGTGCTTCGTCAAGTTTTTTCAGCCGGTATCTCAACTGATCGCGCGAAATCCCTAACAGCTCAGCAGCTCGCGTCTGGTTGCCCCCACTACGTTCGATGGCTTGGCGGACAAAGGCCAACTCTGCTTCATCAAGAGAGATGCCTTCGCTTGGGAGCACAAACTGTTCTACCAGCTTCTCAGTGTTACTTGAAACGGTTGCGGCGCCGCGTAGCGGTAGTTCCACCAGTCCTCCAGGCAAATACTCTGTGGTGATCGAATCGTTCTCTTCGAGAATCAAAGTGCGTTCGATCACGTTTCGCAGTTCACGAACGTTCCCGGGCCAGTCATATCTTCGAAAAACTTCCACTACTTCCGGCGACAAGCTGGTAATTTTCTTGCGCAGGCGAAGCTTCGAGCCGAGCGTGTTAATGTAGTGTTGAGAGAGAAGCAGAACGTCGTCCCCTCGTTCGCGCAAAGGCGGAATGTCTATTTGTATTATTGAAAGACGATAGTAAAGATCGAGGCGGAAACGACCTGCCTCGCTTTCAGTCTTCAGATCGCGATTTGATGCGGCGAGCACTCGCACATCAAGCGGAATATCCCTTAAGCCGCCTACACGTCTGAAAGTTCCTTCTTCCAACACACGCAATAGTTTTGCTTGCAGAGCGAGCTCAAGCTCTCCGATTTCATCCAGCAAAAGTGTGCCGCCTTCGGCTTGTTCGAAGAGACCTTCCTTGCGCGCCTTCGCGTCAGTAAAGGCTCCCTTTTCGTAACCAAACAGTTCGGATTCTATTAACGTCGCCGGGAGCGCCGCGCAATTGATCGCGATAAAGGGATTCTCAGCTCGCTGCGATCCGTAGTGAATGGCTTTTGCTACCAGGTCTTTGCCTGTGCCGGACTCGCCTTGCAGCAGAACGGAAGAGACTTCGCTCTCAGCCACTTTGGCGGCAAGCCCCAGCATCTTCTTCATCGCTGGAGACTCGCCCACGATCTGACGGAAGTTAAACTCTCTGGCTCGTTCCTTTCTTACCTGCTCCACCTCACGCCGCAAATGACGTGCTTCAATTCCGTTGCGTATTGTGACCCGCAGTTCTTCCAGACTGATGGGCTTGCCAATAAAGTCGTAGGCGCCGCCACGTAAGGCGGAGATAGTGTTCTCGACCTGCACGTCGCCGGTGATCATGATAACAATCGTCTCTGGCCGCTCTTGCTTTATCTGGCGCAGGACATCCAGCCCTGAACCGTCGGGTAGATCAATATCCAACAATACAGCTGCCGGTAATTCCGAGTTAAATTGCGTCAACGCTTCAGCAACAGTCCCTGCTTCAATGGGCTCGAAGCTCCAGCTTCGCAAAGCTTCGCTCAGCGCCCAACGAATTGCCTGGTCGTCATCGACTACGAGTATTTTCTGGTTTGTGCTTTTCAGCTGAAATTAAGCCCCCCATCCCTGCTTGAAGAACGCGTGCCTGTGGTATGTACGTTTCATTATATTCGGATGACCAGTGATTCAGAAAGCTCGGTCTACGCGGCAAAACTGTTTCCTTTTTTTGCGGGTGGTTGTAAAGTTACGCCTATTCATTGCACTGTCTTGACTCTTGCGAGTGAGTGTTCAGTCTGTAGGCGAGCAAATCTGACAGTTCGGTGGCCCAGTGACATCAGTTCTGATGGACGGAGACTTTCCAGGGGCCTTCCTGATTTCATTTCACTTAACAGTATTGCACGGTGATTTCTGAGTTCCTCATAAATTTGCCAGTACCCACGGCGTCTGACAGCACACGGTGACCTATGAGAATTTTTGTCGCAGAAGAGCGCAATGGCCAACTGGAAGCAGAACGCGCATTCGGGTCTACGAGTGTGGGAGTTGGTCGCGACGGCAGTCAATGTCAAATCGTATTCGATGGTCAGAAATGGCCGATGGTCTCACGAAAGCACGCGGAGTTTCGTGTGGAGAATGGTCGCTGGCTGCTTGTGGACGCAAATTCACGTTTCGGAACTTTCCTCGATGGTCGTCAAATATCGGAACCAACCGAGATCCACGTTGGATCGAGGACGCAATTCGGTTCCGATGGACCGGTGTTGCGCGTGGTGCGCATAGAACAAAGCGCGTCACACCGCATACCAGCTCACGACGTTCAACCTCGCGTTGCGGCTCCTCCCAATAAACGTTTCGCCGCGATCATTGGGGAGACACCCAACTTCCAACGGCTCGAGGGAAGCATGCCAGTGACGATCGGTCGAGCTACTGACAACACAATCACGCTTGATGGACTGCAAATCTCCAACCATCATGCGCGCGTCACTAGCCTCAACGGCAACATCTTTATTGAGGATGTGGGTTCGACCAATGGCGTATACGTGAACGGCAAGCGCATCAAAACCAGGGTTCCTATCAGCAATACTGACACCATACAGATCGGCCCTTTCTTATTGGTTGCCGATGCCGAACGCGGTCTCGCCATTCTCGACACTCGATCTAAGACGCGGATAGACGCGGTAGACATTACTAAGATCGTGCCCAACCGCGCCGGTGGCGGGACAGTCAAGCTGTTGGATGATGTCGACCTGGTGGTCCAGCCTAACGAATTTGTAGGACTGTTGGGCCCGTCGGGCGCCGGCAAGTCGACGTTGATGGACTCCCTGAATGGCATGCGTCCGGCCACTGAGGGCCAGGTATTAATCAATAATCAGGATCTGTACCAACATCTTGATTCACTTAAGCAATCGATTGGCTACGTCCCCCAGGACGACATCATTCACCGCGAGCTGACGGTCTACCGGACGCTCTACTATGTGGCTCGCCTGCGGTTATCGCGCGACGTGTCGGCGCAGGAAATAGAACAGATCGTAAACGAAGTGATGGACGTCACCGGCCTCTCAGAACGTCGTGACGTTCCTGTTGGACAGCTCTCGGGGGGCCAGCGCAAGCGTGTCTCAATTGCAGTGGAGCTAATCACCAAACCCTCCATCATCTTTCTGGATGAACCAACTTCGGGATTAGACCCAGCGACCGAAGAGAAAATCATGAAGTTGTTTCGCCACATCGCGGAATCAGGACGCACCGTGGTCCTGACAACCCACGCGATGGAGAATGTGAAGCTCTTCGATAAGCTCGTGGTCCTGATGCGCGGCAAACTGGTCTTCTACGGCGCTCCTCACGAGGCGCTCGCTCACGTACGCGCTGACAGTTTCAAGGATCTTTACGACAAACTCGAAGCACCCATTGAAGAAGGCATCAGGAAGCTTCCAGCCCTTCCGTCTAACGCGAGTAGCGAGCAGAAGCGGGCTTTCAAACTGCAAAAGGAACAGATCTCGGAAGCTGTCGCCGAAGACTGGAAGCAGCGCTTTCTGCAAACGGAGCAATACAAACAGAACATTCAGCAACCTCTTGGCGGCCTTAAGGGTAACGTGCCGCCTGTTGCTCCCGCGAGGCATCACCCGACGGTCACTGACGCTTTGCGCCAATGGAAAACACTGGCCCAGCGCTACATGGAAGTCCTGCGACACGATAAGTTCAATCTCCTGATTCTATTTGGGCAGGCGCCAATTGTGGCTTTGCTGACCTATCTCACGGTGGACAAGGAGAGTTCGCGCGACTTCCCATACTTTGTGTTAGCGCTGGTTTCCGTTTGGTTTGGAACATCGATCGCAGCGCGCGAAATCATTAAGGAGCGAGCGGTCTACAATCGTGAACGAATGGTCAACCTGGGACTGCTCCCTTACGTTGGTTCGAAGCTGTTCGTCCTCACGCTGATCGTGGGACTCCAGTGCATCCTTCTTTTTGGGTTCCTCCGGGTCCTCGAGATCACCGGATTAATGAACTTGCCCGGCGATTACTACGGGTTTCCACAGTTAGCGGTAATGATACTGACTGGCATGGTGGGTATCGCACTCGGTCTTTTCGTTTCGGCAATAGTGAAGACCTCCGAGATGGCTACCAGTTTCGTACCGCTTCTTTTGATTCCACAACTTTTGTTCTGTGGTCTGGTAGGTGTGCCGAAAGGGGTCTCGAAATACGTTGGCGTGATTATGCCGGCCACCTGGTCATTCGATGAGATGAAGCGTTTGTCAGCCCTGCCGGTGCTGCGCGGCAAGGATGAGGAGGCCGAACCTGCCGCGGAAAATGATGGACGCGGTCTTTACAAAGATATCAAATACCGAAATGACCAACTTGTAGATCAGAAGCAGGAAGAGGTGGAAGGTTACAAATCGAAGTCGGAAGATAAATTCGACGACTTCGATAAGGAGATGAATACGTATCAAAAGGACCTGGAGAAATGGAACATGGGTGGCCGACAAGGTAAGGAGCCAAAGAAACCTTCCAAGCCCACACTGGACCCAGTGCCGCCGCAAGTAGAGGTGGTGCAGATGCCCGATGATTTGAGTGGCTATGTAGACTTCCTGCATCCGTGGGGCGATCGCTGGCTTAACCCGCTCGTGCTGCTGCTGATGTTTCTTGGTCTAACTGGCGCAACGATTGTGGCCTTACGCTCGCAGGATATTGGATGAGTACAAACAAGGGGCACAGACTTCGATGGCTTGCGTTGATTTTGAGCGGACTCCTGCTCGTCGTTTTTGGAGCCAGCTTCTTATGGTGGCAGCACTATAAAACTACTCCGGCATATTCACTCGCCTTAGTAGTGGACGCAGCTCAGAGGAATGATGGGCCGGCTTTCGATCGACTTGTTGACCTGGAAAAAGTGGTTGATAACTTTATGCCGCAGGTAGCGCAAACGGCGACCGGTGGTCTTGCATCTGACGTTGCCGCCTCGCTGCGAACGCAATTCCAATCTCTCGCACCGGATGTAGTGGCAAGCATTCAGCAAACCATCAAAGAGGAGATTCGTAAACGAATTAATGAAGTGGCAGGCACCGAGCGCCCGTTTCTTATCACGGCGCTGGCAATACCTTTCAAGGCTAACATCAGTGAAAGTGATGGGACCGCGAAAGCGTCAATCAACAACGGTGAGCAGCAGGTCGAGTTAACCATGGAACGTCTCGACGGCGGTGATTGGAAGGTCGTTTCCATGCGGGATGACGCGCTGGCAGCGCGCATCGCTAATAACATCGTGAAGAACTTGCCTGGGTCAGGATCGCAACTCGACAAGGAAATGCGTAAGCAGTTGCAGGACCTACCTGAGACCTTACGCAAGCTGCCGCTCTTGCCGTGATGAATAGACTTGATCAGTAAGCTGCCCATTAGTGACTGGGAGAAAAACCAAGGGCGTCCGCTAATTTGCAGGTTAGGAAGGGGGCATGCCCCCGCTCTAGCCCTGACTCAGAACAGAAACAGGCAATGTTTTTTCGGAGGTTGTTTGAAAGGTGAAGGAACAATTCGCGCCATCGGCGCTCAAGCGGGGGCATGCCCCCTTCCCGACCTGCAAACTGATGGATCTTGACTCGTCCTTGCTAGATTGCTGAGTTTCACACAGTCTTTGAAGAAAGGTGTAGGGAAGATGAACTTGTATCCTTATCGCTGCTTTCCGATCCTCATGGTTCTTACATTCGCGGCTAGCGTGCCGGCACAGCGGTCTAATGAAAACGACCAGCCGAAAGAGGTGCGCGGGTACAAGATCCATCGCGCTCAGGTGGAGCTAAAAAAGACTAAAGAGTCTGACAAGAAAAAATCCAGGAAGTCTGAGCAGGAAGAATATGACGAGACTGAGCCACTACTGATCCGTTTAGGAGACGCACAACTCGTCTCCGCGTCGCCGCTGGGGGTGACTTTCGATGTGCCTGTGATTCTGGCTGCGGTGAAACAGCAGGGGGATGTTGACCGGCTTGTGTTCGAAGATATGAGGGTCAATGACACACCTGTCACTCTTGAGGATTATGTTCATCCATTTTCTCTGCCAAACAAAGAACCTTTGAGCCTGACTCCGCCACTGCGGATTTTTGTGAGTACGCCACAGGCGGTGCTTCGAACTATCGACGACATATTCAATTCAAAAGACGTGTGGCAAGTGACGGGACGCATTTACGTGTGCGGACATTTCAAGAAATATTTATTCAAGTTTAAGCGCGCGGTTCCGGTTGACGTGCAGACCTCGATAAACAACCCGCTGCGATAGGTTGAGCAAATTTGCAGGTAAGGAAGGGGCCTGCCCCCGCTCTTTATTC
>JALZOO010000552.1 GCA_030913905.1 Acidobacteriota bacterium | reverse complement strand
GGCCAAAAGCGGCGTCAAGCCGCCGCACTCCAAACGAGAACGCAGTCTAAACGCCAACAGCCCTATTGCGCTGCGACGGCTGCCGCTTTGTACACAATCGTGATTTCCGGCTTGTCACCCAGCTTCTTGTCGCCTACGAGTGTGTCACTATCAAACACAGTAACGTTGTTCGAGTTTCTTACTTCGATCTTCGTTATGTGTTTGGCGTCCTGCTTATGTTTGTATTTGCCGTTGTAGTTGTCGTTGAGAGTTAAACAACCTGCATTGTCCGTCTTATGGTTCTTACCGCACTGAATCTCCAAAGAGCCGCCCTTGATAATGATGTCGTCGTCGGAAGCCACCGGAGCGCTGGGCCTGCTGACGAGCGCGAACGCGGCCATTGCCAACACAAGAACTGTGGCGATGGCAATTAGCATTAGTCGTAAGTGTCGCATGATTTGTCTCCTCATACTTGGGGGTGAAAGAACTGTAGCGAGACTGGAAAATCTCGCGTGGGCAATCGAAAGGTAAAACCGATTTCGGATCTCGGTAGTGAGAGCCCCGGCCTACGTTTTCCGGCATCAAGCACTAGCGCTTGTCAGCCGGTCAATCTCTTTTCGGTATCGCTGAATGTCGTTGCGGCCAAGGTAGGTCTGATAGTTATCGCTACCCCATCGCTGCTCGAGTTTGAATAGCGTGTCTCTTGCCCGCATAGCATACTCGCGGGCTCCGTTTTTGTCGCCCATACCGTGTTTGGCCTGGGCTGCAATTGTCAGCGAGCGCCATTCGGAGGCTGTTTGGCCCAGCCGTGCAAAAACTGCTTGCGCTTCCAATGCATTGCTTGCAGCAGCTTCATAGTTTCGTGAAACCAACAGGACTTCAGCAAGGGCCATCTGGGCGGTGGCGGTTTGAGCCGGATCGTTAAGCTGCCTCGCCAATTCGACAGCTTCCATCGCCAACTGCTTCCCTGCAGAACTACCGCTATAGGACTGGGCGAGACCCATCACACTCTTGGCTGCGACGAGGACGCCTTTGAAATCGGTTCCCGTTGAATCAACCAGGAATTTCGCACGGCCATTTGCGTCCGCAAAGCGACCTTCGCTCAAAGCCATCTCCGCTGCAGAAAGCTTGATATTCGCAGACAGTGCCCTGATTTCATTGCCTGATTTATCCGCTATTGGCGCGGCTTGATCCAAAAGTGTCTTAGCTTCAGCGTAGCGACCCATGCGCCAGAGGGTTTCCGCTCGATTGTGCATGTTGTAACCAATGCTGCGCTGAACATTCTGCGAGCTGTAATAGGCATACGCCTGGTTGAGAAGATCAAGCGCTTCAGAATATCTTTCCTGACTCGTGCGGGCCAGGCCCATCTCGCTATACGAAAGGGCGACTTGCGCCTGGTCGTTCAACTGTTGGCCATGCTGGAGCAATTGCTCGTTGGCCTTATACGCGGAATCGTAGTCTCCCTTCTGGCGATTAGCCCGCGCTAACACTACCAGGCAAGAACTAGCCTCGCTCCGATACGCACCCTGCTGGTAGAAGGCCAGCGCGGGCTCAAGGAAACGGACTGCTTCATCCGCTTTGTATTGCCGCAGTCTCAACTGACCCAGCGAGAAACGAGCTCTGGCTTCGTTCCGGAGCGCTTTGCTTCTCTGCGCAGACTGTAGAGCTTCGCTGAAATACTGATCGGCCTTCGGATAGTCGCCCTTGATCATGGCGTTGTTGCCCTGATCATTAAGACCACGCGCACTCAGATTTTCCATACCATTGGACTGTGCGAGTTGCAGCGCCTGCTGGAGATAATCTGTGCCCTGATTGCTTTCACCCATGTCCATCGCCAGACTATTTAACTGCAACAGCGTCTTGATCTCCTGCGATTTGTTGTCGGCCGCTCTACTCAGGTTCAGCGCCTGCTCCAACTGCGCTTTGGCCTCGACGAGTTTGTTCAACTTATTGAACAGAGCGCCGCGTTGAAAGACTACCTCCGCTCTTCCCTCGAGGTTACCCAGAGCCTGGTAGATCGCTTCCGCTTTTTCCAGCGAGGCGAGCGCGCCGGCCTGGTCAGACTGGCGGCCATAAAGAATTCCGAGCTGCAGGAAAGGAGTGGGGTAATCCGGGTTTCGACTGGAGGCCTGGGTGTAACTCTCAATAGCTTTCTTGGGATCCCCATTGTTGTCGTACGCCCGGCCGAGATCGACTAACACGTAAGGTCTTTCTGCGTCCGAGGCTTGCTGCGCCAGCTGGTTATAGAGAGAGACCGCCTTCGAATAGTCGCGCCGGACACTCGCCGTTATCGCATCCAGGTATAAAACGTCTGTTTCTGATAGCGCTGCTTTATCAGATGAGTTAACCCGCAAAAGCTCATCCTTGGCGCGATCCGCATAATCCAACTCGACCAGCGCCTCTGCCAGGCGTGCATGCGCCAACAGGTAAGCGTCATCAAGCGAGGCGGCCTTTTCCAGAGCTTTGCTTGCCTGGTAATAGGCGCCGTCTCTCAGCGCGCTGGTGCCGACCTGGTACCAACGCTGCGCTTCCGCTGGTGGCGTATGCGGTGAGGGTCTCGCAAACCGGAGAGCCAGACCTCCGCCGGCGATCAGGACCACCGCTCCAATCAAGATATAAGAAATTGGAATGCGCGGGCGTTGTAGCATCTGCGAGAGATTGCTTAGCGTCTTGCTGTGCGCAGTGATAACTGACGGCGAGGCGCGCTTGATGAGGGTTTGCCCTGAAGTCTCCTCCAACTGCTCCTTTACGGAGCTGAGATCGGCGATCATTTCCTTCGCTGACTGATAACGCTTGGCGGGTTTTTTCGCCAGGGCCTTCAAGATGATGAAGTCGAGCTCCCGCGGGACCATTGAATTGATCTTGGATGGCGGCTTAGGTTCGACGTGGAGGACGTTTGCCGCAATCTCAATGAAACTGTTACCGGTGAACGGTGTGCGGCCGGTGGCTGTTTCGTACAGCAGCGTGCCGAGGGCAAACAGATCGCTGCGTCCGTCGATTGCCCCGCCCACCGCTTGTTCCGGAGAGAGGTATGCCGGTGTGCCCAGGACAACTCCACTGCGCGTGTCGGTCGAAAGCAGCGTCTGTGCCTCCGGCTCGGAACTCTGCGTGTGGTCTTTGATCAGTTGCTTGGCTAAACCGAAGTCAAGCACCTTCACCTGGCCTCGGTCGTCGATCATGATGTTTGAGGGTTTGATGTCCCGGTGGACTACGCCTCTGGCGTGGGCTTCGACTAATGCCGATGCAACGTCGGTAACAATCGATACCGCTTTGAATAAGGTGAGCTCACCCTTCAACATCAGCTCACTCAGTGGCCGTCCTCTGACGAGCTCCATTACCAGGAAAGGCCGGCCTTCGTCGGTTTCGCCGTAATCGAACAGCGTCGCGATGCCGGGGTGATTCAACTCTGAAACGGCCCGGGCTTCGCGCAGGAACCGGGCGCGATAGTCGTGCGTGTCAGAGTTCAGGGATGGAAACTTAACGGCAACGCGCCTGCCAAGGTGAGTGTCTTCGGCCAGGTATACTGATCCCATGCCTCCCTCCCCGAGGGATTCAAGGATGCGGTAATGTGAAACTGTTTGCCCGATCATTGGTGCGGGGAAAAGCACAACCAATACAGTTGCGCGTCGCCCTATAAATATGGCGGAACCCTAAGGAAGCCTTGGCGCAGACTCAAGTAGTACGCGCGCATACTACGCCAGTGCAAATGGCTTTTCAATAACCGTGCAAAAACTCAGGTAATAACTCTGCAAGTTGCGAATTATCCGAGGGTTAGCATGCACTTCGAAGTGCCCAAATCGGCCACAAAGGCCCGCTTGCTTAGCCACTAGCCTTTCCGTATAATTCACGGCTTGCTCGAAGCGCGGCGGTATCGTCCGGTGGGTTCGCGCCCACTTTTTCTTTTGGGCGAGTGTTTTTCGGAGGTCACGATGGGCGGAGGCTCGATTGAAGAGCGCGTGCAGGCAATCGCTGAACGGGTAGCAATCGACCACGGGCTTGAACTGGTACACGCCGAAGTGGCCGGTCCGGATAACAAACCGATTGTTCGCATCTTTATTGACAAGCCGGCGGGCGTAACTCACGAGGATTGTTCCGAAGTGAGTCTGCACGTAGGCACAGTTCTCGACGTCGAAGACTTCATACACGCTTCGTACACCCTGGAAGTCTCGTCGCCCGGTATTGAAAGAGGCCTTTACAAGCGTCAGGACTACGACCGGTTTGCCGGCAGTCTCGCCCGCATGCGAACGCGAAGGGCGATCAATGGCCAGCGAAATTTTCGGGGCCGGCTGCTGGGAGTCGATGGCGACGAAGTGTTGTTTGAGGACCGCACGAACGGCGATGTAAGAATTCCCTTGGAGGCAATCGCCAAAGCGAATCTGGAGATGGACGTCGAGCGGGAATTTCGGCGGGCACAGGAAGCAGGAAAGTAACGCAAACTGTTAGTTTGCGTGGGAGCGCAAAGCTCGCGCCTGAGTGGCAACGGATACATCGCAAACTAACAGTTTGCGTTACAACTGAATATAAAAACTGAATAGGCTCAGCGACGCAGTAGTTGGCGTCGAGCCAGCGGGGAAATAGGGTAATGAGTTCATCCATCGCACAAAATATCGAAGCGCTTTGCCAGGAGCAGGGGATCGAACGCGATCTGGTAATCGACGCAATGAAGGAAGCCGTTCGCGCTGCCGCGAAGAAACAGTTTCGCTCGGGGGAGGATATCCAGGTTGACTGGAACCCTGAGACAGGCATCGAGCTTTCGGCAACCAAAGTCGTAGTGGATGAAGTGGCTAACGCCGCAACTGAATTATCGATAAACGAAGCCCGCGAGCTGGCCGGCGAAGAAGTGGAATTAGGCGACGCCCTCCTGCTGCCCTTGCCCATGGAAGAACTGGGCCGTATTGCTGCCCAAACCGCCAAACAAATTCTCTTTCAGAAAGTCCGCGACGCCGTTCGCAGCAACGTCTACGAACAGTACATCGATAAGATTGGCGACCTCGTTAACGGCTACGTCAAGCGGTTCGAACGCGGGAACATCATTGTCGACCTTGGAAATCTCGAAGCGATCCTGCCTCGTTCGCAGCAGTCGCGCGGCGAGCAGTGGAACCAGGGCGAACGAATTCGCGTCGTAATCAACAACGTTTCCAAGGAGTCGAAGGGACCTCAGGTTGAAGTATCCCGCACGTCTCCGGAGTTGCTGCTGCGACTATTCGAGATGGAAGTGCCGGAAATTTACGACGGTACCGTGGTAATCAAGTCGGCCGTTCGTGAGCCCGGCGAGCGCGCCAAGATTGCCGTGACGTCAAACGAGCGGGACGTCGATCCGGTCGGCGCATGCGTCGGAATGAAGGGTTCGCGCGTACAGGCGATTATTCGAGAACTTCGTGGAGAGAAGATCGACATTATCGAGTGGTCGGATGAGCCTTCGGTGTTTGCAGCCAATGCGCTGTCGCCTGCCAAGGTCAATCAAGTTCGCATTACTGACATTGAAAACCGTCAGATGGAAGTAATCGTTAACGAAGATCAACTTTCGCTGGCTATCGGGAAACGCGGTCAGAACGTGAGGCTCGCAACGAAACTCGTTGGTTGGAACATCGACATTCGTAGCGAAGAGGAGATCAAGCGCGAGGTTACTGAGCAAATGGGCGCCCTCATTGCTTCAGGAGAATCAGTCCCGCTTTCAGTTATCGAAGGTGTGACAGCCCAGCAGGCTGACGCGCTTGCGGAGCACGGTATCAACGATATCGACGCGCTGTCCCAAACTTCTGTCGACGATCTGGTGGAATTCCTTGACCTGAGTTTGGACGAAGCCGAAACGATTCTGAACGCCGCCGTTGCAGTCGTAGCAATGCGTGACAAGACGCTGCAAGGCGAAGCCGAAGAAGGTGGCGAGCCGGAAGAAACAGCAAGTGAAGGCGGTGAAACCGGCGCGGCCTATTCAGCCGAACTCGACGAGAATGTTGAAGCTCGCGAAGTTGAACCCTCGCTCGAAATGACGGCGGAAGGTTACGACGAGGCAGTTGAGGCTGGTGGTCCTTTCATCGCTGAGCCTGAAATATTGGCCCAGTATTCAGCCGATCCGGTTGCGCTGACTGAAGCTGAGCCGTTTAGTGAGGATGACATTATTCTTCAGGAACCAGGGCGCGATCTTAGGCCCGACAGCGTGGTGCCTTCGCCCGATATTACGGCCAGCGAGGCCGCTGCGCTGGAGAGTCTCAGCGAGCTTGGCGATGAAGAAAAGTTAGCCGATGAGTTTGCCATGAACGAAGAGTTAGCCTCGCAAGCTCCAGAAGGAACTTCTGCTCCCGGCGGCGATGCCGCAGCGGCCGAGAGCACTGACGACGAGAAGCAGGATGCTTCCCCAGATGCGGCAAATTAGTATCAACCCCAGCGTCCGTTTCGGCGGGCGTTTGTGTTGCTCGCTCTGTTTCCACTCTCGAGTGTTGCGCTTCTGATTGCGCTTCGAAAGTGGTTGAGAGCGAGAGCGCTTGAAACCACTTGTGAAGACAGACGCACAGAGTTATCGCGTCTAAGAAGGAGTGCATGACCGTTTCCTCTAAGATTCGTCTTTACGATCTCGCCAAAGAACTGAAGCTCGACACCAAGCGCCTGATTGAAGAGGTGCGACGCGAAGGTGTCGACGTCAGCGTCCCCTCCAACTCCGTCTCGAAAGAGTTGGCAGAGAAGATCCGCAATAAGTATTTCCCCAAGAAAGAAACTGCCGCGAAGCGAGGCGTTCGGGTCGTCAAACGAGCGGAACGCGCGGTTGAAGAACCACCCGCGGAAGTCGTAGAGGCTCCAGTAGAAGCGGAAGCCCCCGCCACCGCTGAAGCGCCCCACGTCGAAGCGTTCGCGCCCACGCCTGCCGAAGAACCGAAGCCAACGACACCAGCGCGGGTGATTAGGAAACTCAGTCCAGCCGCGCGAGCCGAGCAGCCTGCCGCTGTTGCAGAGGCTCCATTGCCCCCGGCCGCCGAGCCTTCTACCGAATCTGAAGTACCAATCGCCCAGTCCGCGGCCGACGCAATCGATGAATCCGCAACGGTAGCGAGCACTGCGACTGCCGCGCCGTCTTCGCGCCAGGTGAGAGTGCTACGCCCGACGGTGGCCGCCATAAATGCCGGTATTCGTCCCGGTGAGCGAGCGCCGACTCCGATGATCACACCTCCTCCAACACCGCGCGAACGCGTCGATCGTGCTGCACGTGTGCGGGAGCGAACACCACTGTCTAGAAGTGAACGCATGGGCACGCCCGGTGAAACGGCCACTCCGCAAACCACTTACATTCCACCTCCGGATGCAGGCCGGCGTCGCTCCCGTCGTACGCCTGCTCGCGGTGGGCGAAAGATCGACGGAAAGGCCGGCCGCTTTGAAAAAGGTGATTTCATTCCACCGCCGAAGGCCCTATCACTGGAGGATCGTATTGCCGGAAGGCTGGAAGCTCCCTCGATACCGGGCGAGATCAAACCCGTGCGATTGGTTGAAGGTTCGACCGTAAAGGAATTTGCAGAGAAGCTGGGCATAAAACCGAAAGACGTCGTTACTCTGCTCCTGCAACGCGGCGTATTCGCGACGATCAATCAACCGCTTAACGACGATGTTGCCGTCGAACTCGGTCAGCGTTTTGGATATGAAGTCACCTTCGTGCCATTCGAAGAAATGATCGCCGAAGAAGAGTTTGAAGAACTGATTGCAGCCGATGCGGATGACGTTGAGCTACCGCGGGCGCCTGTGGTGACTGTTATGGGCCACGTCGATCATGGCAAGACTTCACTTCTGGACGCGATCCGAACCACCGAAGTGGCCGCCGGAGAAGCGGGCGGCATTACGCAGCACATCGGCGCCTACAGCGTCCAGGTGCCAAGTCCCGATAGTCCGGGTCAAATGCGACGCGTAGTCTTTCTTGATACGCCCGGTCACGAGGCATTCACCTTGATGCGTGCCCGCGGCGCAAAGGCCACCGACGTTGTGGTGCTCGTGGTCGCGGCAGACGACGGCGTGATGCCACAAACCATTGAAGCCATCGAGCACTCGCGCGCGGCGAATGTTCCTATCGTCGTCGCCATTAACAAGATCGATAAACCCGACGCCAATCCGGATCGAGTAAGGCAGGAGCTCGCAAAGCACGGCCTGTCGCCGGTTGAATGGGGCGGCGAGACGGAAATGGTCCAGGTTTCTGCAAAAAAACGGGAGAACCTGGAAACGTTATTGGAAACCATTCTGCTGACTTCCGACATTCTTAACTTGCGAGCCAGTCCGACGCGACTAGCGTCAGGCGTGGTGCTGGAAGCTAAGCTCGACCGCGGCCGTGGCGCCGTAGCCACTGTGTTGGTGCAGCAAGGCACGCTTCACGTGCACGAGCCTTTCATCGTGGGTCAGATTTTTGGCCGCGTGCGCGCTATGTTCAACGACAAGGGCGAAGCCATCACAGAAGCGGCGCCCGCTACACCTGTTGAAGTGCTCGGACTGCAGGGCGTGCCGCAGGCTGGCGAGAGTTTTCAGGTTGTTGCTGATATCGCCCGAGCGCAGCAGATTTCGGGTCACCGCCAGATGTTGAGCCGGCAGGCCACCTTGCTGCAAACAACGAAGCGCGGTATCGAGGCTCTTGGCGAAAGTGAAGTTAAGGAACTGCTCGTAGTTATCAAGGCCGACGTGCAGGGCTCGGTTGAAGTTCTGAAGTCGACTCTGCAGAAACTGTCGACCGAACGCGTGAAGGTAAAAGTAATTCGGTCCGGCGTTGGTGCGATAACTGAATCAGACGTGCTGTTGGCCTCGGCCACGCAGGCAGGATCGGCGGTTTCGGCAGTCGTCGTGATCGGCTTCAACGTCCGTCCCGGGGCACGTGCTGCTGATTTAGCGAAACAGGAAAGCGTCGATATTCGGTTGCACTCGATCATTTACAAAGTTGAGGAAGAGATTCGAGCGGCAATGATTGGCATGCTCGAAGCCATCGAGAAAGAGCGCATCATCGGTAAGGCCGATGTGCGCGAAGTGTTCCGTGTGCCGAAAGCCGGAGTCGTTGCAGGTTCGATGGTTATCGACGGCAACATCCGGCGCAACGCGCGCGCGCGTTTAATACGCGATGGCGTGGTTAGCTGGGAAGGCAATATCGCATCGCTGCGTCGTTTTAAAGACGACGTGTCGGAAGTGCGTGAAGGCTTCGAGTGCGGTATTGGCCTGGAAAACTTTAACGACGTCAAGGTGGGCGACCAGATCGAAGCGTACATAGTCGAGAAGGTTGCCGCAACGGAGCTTTAGAAAGGATGAGGGATGAAGGCGGAAGGATGAACCGTCTTGTTTCATCCTTCATCCCTCCGCCTTCCGCCTTTGCGATTATGCGTCGGCCGGAGCGAGTTGCAGACATTCTTCGTGAGGAGATTTCTCAGATTGTCGGATACGAACTGGAGGATCCGCGGCTTACGATGGTAACCGTGACTGACGTTCGGCTCTCTGAAAACTTACGTGACGCGCGTGTATTCGTCATGATTGCCGGCGACGAAGAAGAACACCGGCTGGCGCTGGGCGCGCTACAGCACGCCGCACCCTACGTTCGTAAGCAACTCGGACTTTCACTTAACCTGCCGCGGACCCCGGAAATTCATTTCGTAAGAGATGTTATTGAAGAGAAGGGTGAACGTGTGGATCAGTTGCTGCAAGAGATTGAAAAGAATTGGGAAGGAAAGGATTGAACGATGAACTATGAACGATGAAGGATGAACGCTCTATATTTCATCCCTCATCGTTCCGCGTTCATCGCTTCCTCTTGTTATGCTTAGTCAAGTTGTTGAGTTGATCGAAGCGAAACGTAAGTTTGCGATCACCTCACATGTACGCCCCGACGGTGACAGCCTGGGTTCTTCACTTGGTCTTTACTGGTTGCTGCGAGCCCTGGACAAGGACGTCGAGGTCATCATGCGCGACCCCGTCCCCCACGCTTACCAAAAGCTTCCCGGCTCCAAAGACGTTAGAGTCACGCCAGCCGCGGGTCTTCC
>JALZOO010000507.1 GCA_030913905.1 Acidobacteriota bacterium | reverse complement strand
CATGTAGATAGAGCAAGGTAGAGGCCACTGCAAGTTCTCATGTTAGTTGGCGCCTGTTATCCACATTTCGCAGGCTTAAGTGCAGGCCGGCTAGCCTCGAGTGAAGGCGGCGATATCCGCGCAGCTGTTGCTGTCTTTCAGTAGACTGATTTTTGCGACACGCCTGCAATCTCATTAGCACCGCACCTCAGTGCGGTGACCAGGCGATCGCAATGTGACTTAAACCGTTTCAACGGTTTCCATTCTCTAAACCGTTGAAACGGTTTAGAGAGACGAATGACCTCGGCGTCACCTGGCTGAAGCCATGAGATGCGTTTACTTAAGCTGAGTCCCGACCGGACGGTCGATCTACTAGATGAACACGACGGATTGTGAGCTTGGTATTTCAAAGCGTCGGCGGCAGCGCATGTTTTTGCAGGCGAGCATGTCGTCAATTCTGACCATGTAGTCGCGCGATTTTTGGAACCGCATTCGATCCTGCTCGTTCGCGCCACGCGGAGGCCCCTGCTTCCTGGTCCGCTTCAGCCAGCGAACTTCATACTCCATGCGCTCGCGACAATGCGGACAACTGTAGGTCGCCTTTTTCAATTCCTGCTTTTCGTTGAAGAAGTCTTGTTCGTTCATAAGGTTTCGCCGGACAGACCGCAAAGACCGTTACTTATCCCCCAGCTCTCGCAAATAGCGGAAGCTGTAAATGCCTGTCTCGTGGCCGTCGCTCCAACGAAAGTTAAGCGCGTAGCGGCCAACAATACTAAGGTCGGCTATCGTAAGCTCCTCCGAAACTGCTTCGGGTTTCAGAACACGCTGACCCGTCCACTCGTTGACACACTGGGCACACGGGCAAGCACGTCTTAGTTCCGCAGCCGTATAGCGACACACACAATCGTCGGCCCAGGTGATCCGCAGGCCCGAGTCACCTTCCTGCTGGATCTCGCGCGGCTCAATGGCCGCGCCGCGTTTTTCTGTTGTCTCGATCATGTCTTCTTGCTGGTTCCCAACCTGACGCTTACTGATTCTGGCCCGCGGCCTTTGCCTGAGTCACGGCCTCGCCCACAGCGTCAGCCGTGATGCTGAAGTGCGAAGCCTTCCAAGCCACCTGGCCTTTGCGCAGGACGATAACCTGTGGCGATTCGTGCGCAACACCCAGCCGCTTCTCTATCTCATCTGAGAGCTCGCGGGCGCGTTGCACTTCAACCAGCGCTACCTCGCCGTCAAACTTCGCCATCTGATCGTAGGCCGCAGCACTAATCGGGCAAGTCAAACTATGCTTGAAGATAACGACCGGCGCTCCTTGCGAACGTTCAGTCAGCTCTTCGAATTCCTTGATGTCGACAATCTTTGCAAAGTGATTTCCCATTGAACCTACCCCGGTTAGCGGATGATTTGATAGTAGCTTATCGCTTTCAATCGCACAAAGAGAGAGCTTGCCGTTGGCAGCAGAGACTCCATTCAGGCGACCTTAGTCGGGACGGTCACGGTACGTTGGCTTGGGTAACCTCTGTGCGTCCTCTGTGTTCTTTGTGTCTCTGTGGTGATCCTATATGAGCGAACCGCTCACCACAGAGTCACAGAGAACACGGAGGTTACACAGAGAAACAAAAACGGGAGCGAAGACTCTCGTCTTCACTCCCGCTGTAGTTAACCGTACTTCGGTGGTTTTAGTAACCCGCGTAACCGTCTCGATAACCATTTTCAAACGCCTGACGGTAGTACCGCTGAAACAACTCTCGGCTGCCTAGTCGCGAACTAAAGTCGCGCGTTGCCCTTTGAAAGCCGCTCTCATCGCGGAAGTCAAAACGTTCGTTGCGGCTACGATCTTTCCGGCCCTCTTTGGCGCCGTCCGCAAAGCCCGCATTCAAAGCGGTCTGGCGGAGGTCGAATGAGCCACCATAGTTACCATAACCGTCGTTACTGCGACCGTTGCGATTGCGCCAGTCGTCGTTGCGATCGCGCCGATTGTCATTGTCCCAACGATCATCGCGGTCACGATCGCGGCGTCGATTCTGGTCTTTATCCGTTCGGCCGTCGCGCGCATCGTGCCCGTTTACGAAAACTTCTGTCGGCTTACCTCGACCTTTGCCCTGGCCTTGCGCGGAAACCGCAACCGGCATCGCCAGCACACCTAAGATAGCAAACATCAAACCCCGAACTAAAAATCCCTTAACTTTGGTATTCATCATTTGTGTCCCCTTCCATTTACCCGGTTCGATTCGAAATAGAATCGGTTCTTCGGGCAATTGCTAAGGGACTACATAACAACCCCTGTGCCACAGATCAATGGGCCATAACCCAATGAATGTGAGGGTTCGGCAACTTCAATATGCATGGTTACACGATAAAGGGTGAGACCTACCGCATGGCGTGCGTACGACTGGAATTCTTTAAAACAATTGACGCTCAAAAACTGATAGCGGACTGGGCCAATATTTCAGCGCCAATCGCCGATGAGAACAAACGGCGCCCAGTAGAAGGGAGCGCTATATTTTTTGCCGGCGATCATCGCAAGTTGGGCTTCGCGCAAAGCCGCCGATGGCGCAACCGGACTCGGCGATGGTCCAGTCGCCAGTAGTCGCTTGTAAAAGTCTGTCATCAATTCAGCAGTCGACTTGTCTGCAACCGACCAGAGGCTAACGCCGACGGTCGGTGCGCCTGCATACATAAACGCGCGCGTCAGACCCATTACACCTTCGCCGCGTTTCTCTTTCCCCAAACCCGTTTCGCACGCTGACAACATTACCAGGGGACTACTTAGTCGAAGATTGAAGACTTCGTCCGTCCTTAGAAAACCATCTTCGGTCTTGTTTCCTATCAGCGAGAGCACCAGGCCCGTGAACTGTGGCCGCTCGGCATTCAACAGTCCGTGGGTGGCGATGTGCAATATCCGGTACTTACCGAGTTCCCGCAGATCAATGTTTTCTTCGCTGGCTTCGAGGTCCAACCAGGCGTCGGCCTGTGCTCCCGATGCTTTTGCCAGTTTGACGATTTGTTCCGCCTCAACCCTCGTTCCGGCAAGACGCGCGAGCGGCAGTCCCTGCATTTTCGTCGAACCTGAAGCAGCCTCAGCATCCTGTCCGGCCACGTCATTCAACGCACTTTTGATTCCCAGTCCGCGCGTATCAGCGTTGGTAGTCGCCCCTGTCGAACGCGCCCTCGTGTCTATAGAGTTAAAGACAGGATCGGCGAGGACCAGAATGGCTTTGTTCGAACGATTAGTTTCCTGCTGCCTGATGGCGCCGATTACCGATGCGGACGGCGCATACACAATTTCATTCGACTTGATGAGGTAAGGAACAGATGTGTAGTCGCCGCTGTCACTCGACTTGACGAGCGCTTCAAACGGTACGTAGTTCAAGGCACCGTCAGCCACGATCAGCAACCGCTTCTCCCCAATAACAGGTGCGACTGGTTCTACAGCGGCTTTGTAAAGTGCGCTCGAGGCCGCAACAAAAGCTGCCGCGTCCTCAGCAAACGGCGTTGCGCTTACGCCCAGCCCACGCTGGGAATCAGCCATTACATCGATGCCGACGATGCGGCGTTGCAACTTTGAAGGAATGAGCTGCGCGCGAAAATCGGTGGCCAGTTTTTCCAGGGTGCTCCTGGCCGGAAGCTTCCGCAGCGTTGCCTCAGTCTTGCTGACGGCCCAGAGATAGGAAGCTTCGGGACCTAAACTGTACTCGAGCAACACGGTCTGATCGTCGAGCACTCGCTGTTGCACGTCAGCCAGACTCAGTGGTTGACCGGCAGTCAGACTGGCGTAACGTGGGCTGGCAGTTCTAATTTGGTTTTCAATGTTGTCAAACTCGGTTTGCAGCTTTTCGAGTTCACTCTCAAGATCGGATGGCTTCTTCTTTTCGGTTTCTGTAAGGCTGATTCCCATCAACTCTTCAGCGATCTCCTGCTGGCGGTCGAGGTTGTCCTGTTTACGCTTCAGCAACTCAGGCGGAATGCCGGCGGTAATCGTGCTGCCCGTCTCGCTCAACAGATCGAGCAGCGAACGGGAGCGCGCTTGCTCTGTGACTTTGAAAGCCTCCGAAGCATATTCGAGTGCCTTGCCTGAAAGAAGCGCGTCGGGGGTTGGTAACGAAAGCAACGCCATCTCGGCCAGAGCGCTGGCAGTCTCATCAAAGACGTCTTTAGTTGTGGCGAGAAATGTGGTGCGCGCTTCGTCAGCCCGGAGACTTCCCGACCGCAACGTCTCAATGGCATTGAGTGCGTCTCGATAGTTCACGATGGCCGACTCTCTCATCTTGAGAGCTTTCTTCGGGTCTTTCTCCTGGCCCGCCTGCAACCATAGCGTGCGGCCCTGCCCGCGTTCTGCCGGCCAAACTAAATCCAAACGTTTATCGTCCGTCGCTCCCTTGGCTGCCTGCTCGTAAAGTTTCCCTGCGTCCTTGTAACGTCCCTGTCGCACCAAAACATCACCGAGACTGGTGAGGGCCGCCGCACGGAATCGCCGCGTCTGGCCGAGATTCGTAATGATTGGCAACGCCCCTTTGCCTGCGTCGACGGCTTCCTGAAAGTGTTTCTGCGCACCCTCGAGATCATTACCGGCGAAGGCGATGCGGCCCATGCCCAGATGGTAAGTCATGAAAACGATCGACGTTCGATACTGATCGAGTTCATTCTTCGCGACCAGTGCAGCTCCGACGGCTCCCGCGGCGGATCCGATACCGACGCTGTCCGTGGCGTTACCGAGGGCGATAGACGGAGCAATCCTTCCAAAGATGCCACCTGCCTTCTTGGCTGCGCTCTCCGGCTTCTTGACCGTCATGCGCGCATAAGACGCGGCGGCCGGTCCCATTTGGCCCAGGCGGTAGTTTGTGTCACCAATCTTTGCGAGCAGAAGCTGCGCGTTGAAGCCAGTGTCGCTGGCGCTCGCCGCGGTGTCGGTCAGGGTACCGGCGCGGGAATCAACCATTCGAGCACCACTGCCAGCCGCGGCAGCATTCTTTTGTTCCTGGCCCAGTGCGCCGGTGAGTGCGTCGTAGGCAGTCTGGTAGTGCACCAAAGCAGGCTTGGGCTGGCCTTGTCTCAGGTAAAGATCTCCGAGTTCGTTGTGTGCGGCCGCAACTCCTTTTCTGTCATTTGCCGCGGTATAGAGT
>JALZOO010000503.1 GCA_030913905.1 Acidobacteriota bacterium | reverse complement strand
AAACAGAAGCACTGCTTCCCGAAATAGAACGGTTTGCCGAGATTGGCGCCTTCATCCATCAGCCTGTTAAGACATACTCCAGCGGCATGTATGTCCGGCTGGCTTTCTCTATAGCGGTCAGTGTCTCTCCTCAGATACTGATTATCGATGAAGCACTGTCAGTGGGCGATACGATCTTTCAGCACCGCTGTATTCGACGCATCAAACAAATGCAAGAGAGTGGGACGACGGTTTTCTTTGTTTCCCACGACGCGACGATTGTTCGAGCCCTGTGCTCACGCACTATTCTTCTCAACGCAGGTCGGATGATCGCCGACGGTCCACCTCTGAACGTACTCAATCGTTACCAGCAGTTGATAATGTCGCACGAACGTGAGCGGTCAGAAGCGCAGGAAGCAACAGCAGGCGCTCCTTCACCTCCTTCACCAACAGTGAAACGCACCAACCTTCCACACTCACATCGCCACGGCGACGGAAGCGCAGAGATTCTCAGCGCGGAACTGCTGGATACTGCCGAGCGGCCCGTAGAACTGGTGGACTCAGGCGACCGTGTGTTCATACGTCTGCGGACGCTGTTCCATAAGGACGTCGAGAAACCGGTATGCGGGTTTATGATACGCAGTCGTCATGGTATTAATATTTACGGGACGAACACCGAGCAACGCGCGGTGCGGCTTGGAGCAATGCGACGCGGAGATGTTATTGAGACCACATTCGGTTTCAATTGCTGGTTGGGCCAGGAACACTACTTCATCTCGGTGGCTGTTCACAGTCCTGAAGGCATCAGTTACGACTGGCTGGATGGCGTCATTTTCTTCCGCGTCTCCTGCATGATCGAAATGGAAGGACTCGCCAACCTCAATGCTGATGTAACGACGCGCAGGTTAGAGAAAGCCGAAGAATCGCGCGGCGACCTTAGTCGAATAGAAACGTGATGGAGCGCAGGGTGGGGCAGGACGGACGTAACAGTATGGTCGAGGGACACGATGCGAGGGAGGCTGACGGCGAAAGCTTCGAGCTGTCTGGTGAGATCGAAGACTTTCCAACAAAAGATTCACGGCGTCTAATCCAGGACCTCACTTCCACCGCAACTCGTGTTCAATCCAACCACAGAATAGATCTTCCAAGTTTGAAGTTACAGTCAGCTTTCGCCGCTAAGCCTGAGAATCAATATGAAGCCTCGGATCTCTTGAAGTATTACGATCGCGACCTTGTGGAAAACGTCTTTCTCGCGGTCTTCAAACGAGCTCCCAACGAGACGGAGCTCGCTTCTGAACTGGAGCGTTTGCGGAGCGGGCGCGTTAATAAAACCGAATTTATTGAAAGTTTGCTGCATTCAGATGAGGGCACGAAATCTAATGTCCGCATCAATGGTCTCAAATCTCCGGCGGCGAGACGAATCAGTCAGCTTCCTGTGCTTGGCTACTTTATGCGACTGCTCATCAGCGTCGCCCGTCTACCTGTAGCGATAAGGCATCAACAGCAATTCCAGACTTTTTCGCTGGGCCAACAACAGCAAATCGTCGATTATGTTAACGAACTAAGAGATGAGTTCCTGGAGCATTCTCTTGAAGTGTCGATCATCGCCGATGTCTCAGAGGCGATCGCAATGCTCTTTGATGCGTTAGCAGAGGCTTCGGGAAAACTGGCATTCGTTCAAGCAGAGTTATCAAGAGTTTTGGACGAATTAGCTCGACATCAAAAAGAGAGCGAAGCGCTAAAAAAAGAGAGCGAAGCGCTAAGAAAAGAGATCGAAGCGCTAAACGGTAACCAGGAAGCCTCCGCCGCATCCAACCGGGAATTTCTTATTCAAGAACAAGCAGCTATCGTCGGCACTCAAAAAATGGCAATCGCTGCTATTGAGGATCAATTGAAGGAGTTGTTGAGGATGCAACAACAACTTTCGGCGGATCTCTTTTCCCAGCAGGAGCGCCTGGAATCGATCATGGAAAGACAAGACATTTGAGACTACGGCATCCCGAACGACCTGACTGGTGCGCTTTTTTCTATCCGGTCGTTGTTCCACTTCTGCTCGCCTTGGGTTCTCTCCGATTGATGGGTTTAACAATTTATTTGATTGAATGGGCGCCTTGAAGCTTGCGATTGTCACCCCGTGGTTCGGGAAGAATTTGATCGGCGGGGCCGAGCAGCAGGCATACCAAGTCGCGCTCCGGTTGGCTGCGCGCGGACATAACATCTCAGTACTCACCACCTGCTCCCTTGGTTTCCAGGAGGACTGGGCGACGAACCACCTATCGCCCGGACAGGCTGAGGAAAGCGGGATAACGGTCTGGCGTTTTCCTGTAGACGCCAGAAACGCTGTGGCGTTCGATAAGTTGAATGCTCAGTTGTTAAGTCAAACCATTCTTAGCCCGGGCGTCAACATTTTGTCTGTCTCTGAAGTTAAGACCTTCGTCAACGACAGCATCAATTCTTCGGCATTGCTGGATCACCTGCGGTCCCATGAAGAAGATTATCAGGCCTTCCTCTTCATCCCTTACATGTTCGGCGTCATATTGCAGGGACTACCCTTAGTGGCCCATAAAGCTTTTTTGCAGCCCTGCCTGCACGATGAGGCATACGCCTATTTGGCTCCCGTGGAAAGAATGTTTCGTCTGGCGAAGAGATTGATCTTCAACTCTGAAGGTGAGGCGCATCTGGCGGCAACGCTTTATGGGCCAGGAATTTTCGGTAGAACGGTGGTCGTTGGTGAAGGAATCGAAGCGTTCGAATCACCCGAACAGGACTTTGATGATGACGCCATTGAGAACATCGGCGGCACCCGCTACGTCTTCTATCTGGGACGCCGCGACGCAACCAAAAACGTTGATTTGCTTGTGAGCGCGTTTGCCAAATTCAAACAGAATGTTCCCGAGTCAGAAATCAAACTGGTGCTGGCCGGTCCCGGCACAATGTCCTTCGGTGACGCAGTTCCCGATGTCGTAGATCTGGGCGTCGTAAGCGAAAAAGAGAAGGACGCGTTGCTCACGAATTCGCTGGCGTTGTTTCAGCCGAGCAAAAACGAAAGCTATTCCCGGGTCATCATGGAGGCCTGGCGCCACGGCCGCCCCGTGGTTGCCAATGGCGATTGTCTTGCCACCGCGAACTTTGTGAAGGAGTCCAGCGGGGGATGGGTGGCGACGACAGAAGCGGAATGGGCGGAGATGTTTGCCCAAATCGAGTCGCTGCCGCCGGTGCAACTAAATGCCGCAGGTGAGCGAGGCCGCAGATATGCAGATGTAAATGCCGACTGGGAAACTGTAATGAACCGTTACGAACAAGCGCTCGATCTCGTGAGCAAGCGTGGCAGCGCGGAGCCGGCGAAAGACCGCAGTCTTTCGACCATCCATCAACTGCTCCCCGACCTGTCATTTGGAGACGCTATCTCGAATCAAGCTATCGCCATCCGCGACAGATTGCGATCGCTTGGCTATGCGTCTGAAATCCTTGTGAAGAATCTCGAGAAACGAATGGAGGGCGAAGGACGCAGATTTGAGGAAGGCTGCCTTGATGATGACGCCGGATTAATCTACCACCACTCGATCGGTACGGAGTTAACTACCCACGCCGTTCAGCATCCCGGACCAAAACTGCTCGTTTATCACAACATCACGCCGGCGCAATTCTACGAGCCTTACCGGCCCGGGTTTGCGTGGCTGCTGGAAAGGGGATGCGCCGATCTCCAACGCTTGTCAGCACACTTTCCCCTTTCAATTGGCGATTCGGCTTTTAATGCAGCCGAATTGGCTACCTATGGTTTTGTTGAGCCGGCGGTGCTGCCAATTGCTGTGAATCCCGATAAGTGGAACACTTCTCCCGATCCTGAATTGATGAAGCAATTGCAGGATGGAATAACCAACGTGCTATTCGTCGGTCGCATAGCGCCAAACAAGCGACAGGATCAATTGGTGAAAGCGTTTGCTTCCCTTCGTTCCATACATCCGAGTTCACGTTTGATCATTGTCGGAGACGGTAAAGACTTCGATCCGTATTACCAGTACTTGCTTGAAACCATAGCCGAAAATGATCTAACGGATCACGTGATCGTGGCTGGCCAAATTAGCGATGCCGAACTGCAAGCATATTACCGGACCGCTCATCTCTATTGGTCTATGAGCGAACATGAAGGATTTTGCGTTCCAATTGTTGAGGCCATGTGGTTCGACGTTCCGGTGCTTGCATATGAAAGCACGGCCGTTCCGGAGACTCTCGCTGATGCCGGCTTAATGTTTTCGCGCAAGGATGACTTAAATGAGCTTGCTGCCCTGGCAAAGAATCTGGTAACGGATCGCGGCTTACGGGAAAGTGTGCTGGCTGCTCAGCGCCGCAGACGCGAAAGCTTCTTGCCCGAGGTCGTCTGGAAAGGGTTAGACGAACTGCTGGAAAAGATGAACTCATGAATTGAGCGGGAGGTGGGGAAACGCTTTCTCACTTAGCTGCCCACGCCGACGCCGCGCGTAAACCAGAATGCCAGCGAAAGTGATCAGGATAGACACGGAAATAATAAGTCCCTTTCGCGCCCTCGGCGCCGTGTACCGCATTTCGACAACGTGAGAACCGGATGGAACGGCGACGCCGCGCAGCAGATAATTGGTCACGAATATCGGGACCTCTGCCCCGTCTAAGGTGGCATGCCAACCGGGATAAGCCACTTCACTGACAACCAACATCGAGGCTGAATCCGCAGTTGTCTTTATCGTCAGGCGGTTTGGTTCGTAGAGCGAAATCGTGGCTGAAGCGCTTGAAGAGATCTGACCGCCCGGCAGCGCCGGCAATGTTTCGGGCGACGTTTCGACCAATGCGGTGCGTTTGGGGTCAAACGTTTTCCCCCCTTCGCCGCGAATCGCTCGCAGCGCCTCTTCACTGTCAATGACCTCGGCTTCCGCAACCAGCCAGGCACGAGGCAGCGCTCTCTGATTTTCCAGGATGATTACGTTGTCTTTTTCGTAGACGGGCTGCCAGCGATCAGGTTTGGCGAAAGAGAACGGCGTAGACCTTCTCGTGACGGCGTCATAAAGAGTTGCTTTCCAAATGGTGAGTACTGCCTGCGCAGACGTGTTGACTATTTCTGCTTCCCTTACGCCGACTCGCTTGCCTGGCTTGATTCGCGCCCAGTAACGGTAAGCCGGAAAACCGTCTACAGAACCCTCCTGACGCGAATCAAAGACGGGGGCGAGATGATGGAGGACAACTGCGCGCACGTCCGGCCGGTCATGCGCCCACTCCGCAGTTTCAACCCCGGCGCGCAAATCGTGCTCAATCACCTGACCGTAGGACGTTCGGAGCCGCAGTTTGGCAACTGGCGCCTGGTCTTTCTCGTTGGCAGCGTGCGCGAGCGAAGTGACGAGCACCATCGTGTCGCCCTCTGCCGGGACGTCCATCACCTTAACGGTTTCTCCGGGGCCCAGCTCGACTGCATCGTCTTCGCCGGAAAATCTTATTCCTTCTTTTTCGAGCGTGGGCAATTTTGGCTTGCGTAGTTGCCAACGATCGGAATTCCCGCCCACTAGCGGATTCATCAAGGGCACGGAATAGTTCGCGGCAGAATCGTAGAACGTACCTTTCCAGACCACGAGTGTCGCAGCCTGTTTTACATTTACAATTTCCACGTGCTTTACACGCAGCCGCTCGCCAAATGGGATTCTGGCCAAGTAAGTATGAGCCTGAAAGCTGCCGCTCTGGTCTCCTGGTCTGCTATTGAACACTTTAGCGAGGCGGTGGCGAACAACGGAGCGCACGTCCGCGCGCTCGTGCGCCCACTCGGCGGTGTCAACTCCCGCACGCAACGAATGTTCAAGCGTGCGACCGTCAGCCGTAGAGACTCGCAGCCTGGCGACGGTGCTTCCATCAATCTCACCGGAGCTGTTGGACAACGAAGTTACCAGAGCCAGTGTGTCCGCTTCGATTGATTCTGTTTCCAGCGTTACTGTCTCGCCTGGTTTTATGTCAACAGGATCGTCCGTTTCCGAGAATTTGATTCCTTCTTTCCTAGTTGTGAAGGTCCCTTCTGCATATAACGGGTTCGAATACGCCAGGACAAACCTGGTGTTCAAAAGGTCCAGGACGTGAGAACGGGAATTGAAGATGGTCTGCTCACGCGCGAATCCGGGACGTGTAGTTAAAGAGTCGTACCCGACGTTATCCAA
>JALZOO010000461.1 GCA_030913905.1 Acidobacteriota bacterium | reverse complement strand
TATGGCTCGCGCGCAGTCGAACCGTCTCGTGAAGCAATGACCATGAACACCATTTTCGACGTGGCAAGTCTTACCAAGGTGGTTGTAACTGCGACGAGCATCATGATTTTGGTTGAGCAAGGTAAAGTTCGTCTCAGCGATCCTCTTTCGAAATATATTCCTGAGATCGATAGCGACGGCAGGGAACGAATCACGATTGAACTACTGCTCACTCACCGCGCGGGCTATGCGCCCGATTTTGATTTGAAGGAACGCTGGACAGGCTACGACGAAGCAATCAAGCGACTAATACAGGAACCGTTGCGCAATTCACCCGGCGCCAGATTCGTGTACAGCGATATTGGAGACATCGCATTGGGTGAGGTTGTGCACCGGGTTAGCGGTTTGACTCTCAACGAGTTCGCACGGCGAAATATTTTTGTACCACTCGGCATGCGTGATACTGATTTCACACCAGCTAAGAACCTGCACGGTCGGATTGCGCCGACGGAGCAACGGCGCGGCCAACAGAGCTATTTGGGAGACGTGCCTGACACGGGCGCGCCGGATAGTGAGAAGTGGCTGCGCGGCGAAGTTCACGACCCCACCGCTTACCGCATGAGTGGTGTCGCCGGCCATGCGGGACTCTTTTCGACGGCCGACGATCTGGCTATTTACTGTCAGATGATCTTGAACGGCGGCACTTATCGCGGCGTCCGCATTCTTGGGCCCCTTACAGTCAGTGCGATGACGCGCCCGCGGCTGGTGACTGAAACAGGTGGAGCTCGTGGTTTGGGTTGGGACATCAATACAAGTTTCTCGACCAATCGAGGTGAACTTTTTCCGCTTGGCTCGTTTGGTCATACTGGGTTCACCGGAACGTCAATCTGGATCGATCCGGCGAGCAAGATGTTTGTGATTTTTCTCAGCAACCGTGTGCATCCCGATGGGAAGGGCGATGTCGGGGCATTGCGCGGCAAGGTGGCAACAATCGCGGCAGGTGCGGTGACAGATTTGGCGGTCGTTACACGAGCGCGTCGGGAACTTTCTAATTTTTATGAACAACTGAATAGCGACCTCGGCCGCTTTGCGCTTTCCCGCGAGCAAGCTCTCGCGGCTTCTTTGAACATCGGAAGCGTTAACACCAGCGTCTTGACCGGCATCGATGTGCTCGAGCGCGATGGGTTCAAACAACTGGCCGGCATGCGCGTAGGACTGGTGACTAATCACACCGGTCGCGACCGCGCCGGACGTGCCACCATAGATGTGTTGCATAAGGCGCCTGGCGTAAAACTTGTGGCGTTGTTTTCGCCGGAGCACGGGATTCGAGGAGTAGCTGACGAAAAAGTTTCTGACTCGAAAGACGAAAAGACGGGCCTGCCGATTTATTCCCTGTACGGCGACACGCGGCGACCGAAGCCTGAGCAATTGAAAGACCTCGACGCAGTCGTTTTTGACATTCAGGACATCGGCACACGGTTTTATACCTTCATCTCCACGCTCGGTTACGTGATGGAAGAAGCCGCTAAGGCCCGCGTGCCCGTTATAGTTTTGGACAGACCAAATCCGATTGGTGGAATCGAGCTTGAAGGTCCTATTGCTGACGCCGACAAACTTTCTTTCACCTCCTATCACACAATTCCTGTGCGGCACGGCATGACTACCGGGGAGTTGGCCCAGCTCTTCAACGCGCAACGGCAGATAGGGTGCGACTTGCGCATCGTCAAGATGGATGGGTGGCGACGTGCGATGTGGCTGGACGAAACGAATCTCACCTGGATCAATCCATCGCCGAACATGCGCAGCCTGACAGAGGCAACGCTTTATCCGGGAATCGGTCTGTTGGAAACCACGAACGTTTCAGTGGGACGCGGCACGGACACGCCGTTTGAAATAATCGGAGCGCCGTGGATTGACGGGCAACAGCTGGCTTCTTATCTGAATCGTCGAGGGATAACCGGAGTTCGTTTTGTGCCGGTTCGCTTCACGCCGAGAAGTTCTGTGTTCAAGGATGAGGAATGCAACGGTGTGAACGTGATCATTACTGACCGCGCACGCTTTCGTCCGCTGGTAGCCGGTTTGGAAATCGCTGTCGGTTTGCGCAGACTCTATTCATCTCAATGGAAGATTGATAACTACATTCGACTGCTGGCGAATTCGGATTCTTTGGAGAGACTCAAGCGAGGCGAGACGGCGAGTGAGATCGCGCGTTCGTGGACGACTGGTTTGGAAGAGTTTCGCAAAGCGCGCGCAGGCGCTTTGCTTTACCCGTAACTTCGAGCCGGTGCTGAGATTCTCTGTGCAGCCTTTGTGTCCTCTGTGGTGAATGTTGGTTAAAGTTCATTCACCACGGAGGCACAGAGAACACAGAGATTTCACAGAGAAATTCACACGGAGGAATTAGTATTCAGGACAAGACTCTAGTCACAGCCCTTCAGAGCAGCTATAATCTCGCCCAAATTACAACCAACTCTTAGGGAAGCGCGGAGGATCCTATGGCAGACTCGAACGTTCTCGCAGGCAACTCGCAATTTGAAAACAGCTTAACTGCAGCGGTGATGGAATATTCCATGCTCAAGCACCCATTCTACGTAGCCTGGACCGAAGGCAAGTTGAGCAAAGCTGTGCTGGCGGAATACGCGAAGCAATACTATGCACACGTCCGTGCCTTTCCGACTTACGTGAGTGCCGTGCATTCCCGCTGCGAAGACGTTTCGATTCGCCAGGAGCTGCTTGAGAATTTGATCGAAGAAGAGCGTGGCGACGAGAACCATCCGGAACTTTGGTTGCGTTTTGCCGAGGGCCTGGGTGTCGCGCGCGAAAGCGTAAAGAATGCGGAGCTGCTGGAATCTACCGAGGCTTCCGTTGCCCGTTTGAAAGGCTTAACCCAACGGGAGGATTTTCGCGAAGGGTTGGCTGCGCTTTACGCATACGAGTCGCAAATCCCCGACGTAGCGCGCACCAAGCGCGAAGGGTTGAAAAGTTTTTATGGTATTGCAGACGAACGCGCCGTCTCCTTCTTCCGAGTCCATGAAGGTATCGACGTTCTTCACCAACAGGTCGAACGGAACATTCTCAATCAGAACTGCCGCACCGCTGATGATCAATTGAAGGCAGTTGAAGCAGCGAGAGAGTCGGCCAAAGCTCTATGGGAATTTCTCGATGGAGTCTCGGC
>JALZOO010000436.1 GCA_030913905.1 Acidobacteriota bacterium | reverse complement strand
AAATAATCGATGCCGACCAGCTTGATCTTCATTTCCGTCAAGCGCCGCGCGCCGTTTGGTTCGAGGTAAGTGAAGTCCGTACGAAAACCGGCTTCAGGATTGTTCCAAAAACTGGAGTTGCGCGTTTTGAAGAGAATTCGCTCCATTGATTGATTGCAATTATTGTCCACGAAATCACCATCTATTGATCGCATATCGGCCGGTGTTTCCACCACTGTTACCCTGCCCAACAAGCTTTCGAGCGGCAAGGCGTCGACCTTCGCGGCGCCCGCGATAAAGTGAGCCGGAGCGTCGACGTGCGTCCCCGAGTGAGCGCCAAAGTGAAGCAATGAAACATTTGCGTGGTCGCCACGCTGCAAATCCGACCACGAATTGATTTCGATCGCGGGGTCGCTTGGGTAAGTGGGAGTCGCCGCCGAAAGCGGCACGCTGATATCGTAAATTGTCATTGAATTTAATCGCGCGATGCGAGTGCTAGTGCCGCATAGTAATTGTCGTCTTTAAAGAGTGTCAATTGATCTTGAAACGCGGATGGCTTGCGATGCGAGCTTTGCTTTGGTTAGCATCGCCCCACTTAAACTGAAGCACTCCAAACGAAGTGAATTCCGAACCCAAGTCGCGATTAGCTGCATCCAGCTATCTGAACACCGCACCTCTGATCTGGAGTTTCAAGCATGGTTCTCGCACGAACGACGTGATACTTGTCGACGCGTTGCCGTCATCGTGTGCGGAACTCCTGGCTGAGGGACAAATCGATTTCGGACTTGTTCCCACGATCGAGTACCAACGAGCGGACAATGTGAAACTGGTGCCCGGTGTTTGTGTAGGCTCACGGCAAAAAGTGCGCAGCGTTGTGCTGGTCTCGCGTCTAAATAATTTGAAGAAAGTGCGCACGGTTGCGCTCGACGAATCATCACGAACTTCAGCGACGCTGGTAAAAATAATCTTCAAAGAGTTTTTCGGGTTTGAGCCGGAATGGACTACTCGTTCGCCCGACATTAAAGAAATGCTGCGCGAGAACGACGCTGCTTTGATAATTGGTGATCCGGCCATGACCTTCGCGCGCGATGGCTTGCATGTTTGGGATATGGCCGCGCTGTGGCACGACTTTACCGGCTTAGGGTTTGTTTTCGCCATGTGGATGGCGCCCGCAAACGTCAGCAGACAGTCGCCATCGATAGATTTCGTGCAAGCTTGCAGGGAAGGCCTGGCCCAGCGAAACGAAATCATTGACTACTATGAACAGAATCTGGGACTAAAGCGCAGCGAACTAGAAACCTATCTCACTGAGAACATTACTTTCTTTCTCGACGACGACCTGCGGAAAGGCCTGGAACTCTATTACAAGCTGGCCCATAAAAACAGTCTTATTCCCGGGCTCAAGCCTTTGAATTTGTAGAACGCAGAGGATAGTATTCAGTTAAAGAAATATGACCGAAATCAACCCGATTCTGGAACGCGCGCTCGGTAACATTCGCCTGACAGCGGACGAATGTACGGCGCTGCTCGAATCGCACGATATCGCCGCTATTGGCGTGGCTGCCGATGAGATTCGGCAACGCCGGCATCCGGACAATGTTGTTACCTACATCATCGATCGGAACATCAACTATACGAACGTCTGCAACGTCGTTTGCACGTTCTGTGCTTTCTATCGACGGCCCGGCGCGCCAGACACTTACGTCCGCACTGTTAATGAAATCTGCCACAAGATTGACGAGACTATTGCTTTAGGCGGCACTGGCGTATTGATGCAGGGTGGGTTGCATCCCGATTTCGGCATCGAGTGGTATGAAGATCTCTTGCGCACGCTGCATGGGAAGTATCCAAACTTCCAACTGCATTGCTTCTCGCCTCCGGAGATTCACAATATCCACCTGATCTCCGGTCTCGATTACGAAACTATCATGCGGCGTCTGAAGGAAGCCGGCCTGTATAGCTTGCCGGGGGGCGGTGGCGAGATTCTGGATGACGAAGTTCGCAAGCGCGTTTCAACGAAGTGTACAACTGACGAATGGCTCGCAGTTATGCGGGCGGTGCACCGGGTAGGTTTGCGCTCGACCGCAACAATGATGTTTGGAATTGGCGACAGCATTGAGCATCGCGTTCGACATTTGCAGCGAGTGCG
>JALZOO010000407.1 GCA_030913905.1 Acidobacteriota bacterium | reverse complement strand
TTGACGGAAAGCGACTTCGTGTTGTCCTTCAAACTGACGCGCAGATCGCGCTGTAAGTCCTGTCCACTCGAAACGATGCCGGCTACGAAAGCCGTCTCCGCTCCAAACCGGATCGACTCCTGCAAGCGTTGTGTTCGGAATGATTTTGTGCGGGATAGCAGGTGAATTGCTTCGAGCCAGTTGGTCTTACCCTGCCCGTTGTTGCCGTAGAGGATGTTGAGGCCTGGTCCCCACTGTATCTTCCCGCTCAGATTTCGGAAGTTATTCACTTCCAGAGACTCTAAATACATCGCGAGATTTTAACATATGCGCTGCTTTCGAATGCTCTATTACGCTTATCGTAAAAAGCGAAAGGAGGTCCTGTTTTTCAGAACAGGAACTCCTTCGGTGCGACGATCGCTTTGTTGCCGTTTCAGATCCTCATTGGCATTACGACGTATTTGTAGTCGTACTCAGCGTCTTCGGCCGGTCGCAACTGGGCCTGTGAGTTTCCGTCTTTGAATTCAAACGCGACGGCGCCGTCTCCGATAACGTTCAAAAAGTCCTGGAGGTATTGCGCGTTGAAACCAATATCAACCTCATCGCCGCTGTAGTCTGTTTGGATAGTCTCATTGGCTTCGCCTTCTTCTGCGTTCTGAGAACTGATCACTAACTGATTCGGCTCGAGATGAAATCGAATCGCGTGCGAGCGTTCATCCGCCATCAAGGCAACGCGTCTGATGGCCGAATTCAAAAGACCTCCGTCAAATCTTATCGACTTGTCGTTATTTTTGGGCATCACCATGTCGTAATTGGGAAACTGCCCGTAAAGCATTCGCGATATCAACAGCCGCGGTCCTACTTCAAAGAAGATGTGATTGCCGTCCATGCCCAGACTGATATCCCCGTCATAACCACCGGTAAGTTTTGTCAATTCTGCCAGGGTTTTACGCGGAATTAAGGTGTCAATGGGTTCGCTGCCATCCTTCGAAACTCCTTTTCGCTCGACGTAAGCCAGCCGGTGGCCGTCCGTTGTGACCATCTTTGCGCCAGTATCATCCAGGATGAACTTCGCTCCGGAGAGCGTATATCGCGACTCCTCCTGCGTGATCGCGAAAATGGTTCGGTCGATAAAATTCTTGATAACACTTGCTGAAATCTTCGTCGGCGCCGACTTCGATGAGGGGACTTCCGGGAAAGCTTCTCTTGCTACGCCAACCATCTTGAATCGTGTCTTGTCGCAAGTGACGGTAACCCAATCGTTATCTTCCTTCTTGAACGTCACTGGAGCGTCCGGCAGCAACCGTGCGATTTCGAAAAGTTTTCGTGCCTGCACGCAGATCGAACCTGGCATCGCGATATCTTCCGCATCCATGTCGCACCGAATAGTGACATCAAGATCTGTCCCGGTGAGTCGAACAGTGTTCTCGCCAACTGATTCGATCAAAATATTCGAGAGAACGGGAATCGTGTTTTTCTTCTCGACTACACCCTGAACGAAACTGAGTTCTTTCTGGAGATTCTGTTTGCTGACGACGAATTGCATGGCCGACTCTTTCAGCTTTGCACCTTCACTTGAAGCCATAGATTCACTCCTTACTTTCTGTTTCTAATTAACTATAACCGTTTATTTATTTCCAGCAGTAGTAGTAGTGCCTGTTGATTTGTGGAAAACTGGGTAACCTCAGTCACCATAGAAGAAAACGTTATTCGGGAGCGGTGAACGTCTAAACGAAAACTAACTACATCTGTTAATGATTGGCCGAGGTCTGTTTATTCTATTCTTTTCCACCGGGCTGTTACCAGCTAACTTGTGGATAAATCATCATTCGCAATTACTGCCGTGAATTATCTAAGACTGACTCCTGCAAAAACCTGTGAACAACTACTTTTGTAAAACCGCTGACATCTCCTGCAAAAGCCGCTGAAGAGAGGAGTCAGTGGATGTCAATGCTTGAATCTTTTCAAAGGAATGAATCACCGTTGTGTGATGCTTTCCACCGAACGCACGGCCAATTTCCGGATAGCTGTGCTTGGTAAGTCGTTTGCAGAGATACATGGCAACCTGGCGAGGAAAAGCAAACTGTCGCGAATTATTCTTCGAAACCATCTGTTCGATGGTGATCTTGTACGTCGCAGCCACAGTCTTTTGAATTTGCGGAATCGTGATGGCTCCAGTTTCGTCCTCGTTAGCAATGTTTCTAATTGCGTCTCGCGCGAGTTCCTGCGAAATGGGTATGCCGCGGAGCGAAGAAATAGCCACGAGCCGCACGAGCGAGCCCTCTAACTCCCTGACGTTGTTCTTGACACGGCTGGCTATAAACAGAGCCACATCATCGGGAATTGAAAAGCCCATCGTCTCTGCTTTGCGCTTGAGAATAGCTATTTTGGTCTCTAAATCCGGAGGCTCAATGTCGGCAATAAGTCCCCACTCGAAACGAGAATGCAGCCTTTCTTCAAGCGTGGGGATCTCCCGCGGAGGACAGTCTGAACTGATCACGATCTGCTTTTGTTGCTCGTAGAGACTATTGAACGTATGGAAAAACTCTTCCTGAGTTCGCTCTTTTCCGGCCATAAACTGAATGTCATCGATAAGCAAAACGTCGACCGACCTATACTTTTCACGGAAGCTCTGGGTCTTGTCGTAACGAATCGCATTGATCAATTCGTTCATGAAACGTTCGGACGACAGATAGGACAGTCTTAAATGCGGGTTGCGTTGTTTGATGGCATGACCGCAGGCATGCATCAGATGCGTCTTGCCGAGACCCACACCACCATACAAATACAGCGGGTTGTAAGTCTTGCCTGGGGCCTCGGCTACGGCGAGCGAAGCGGCGTGCGCAAACTGATTACAGGAGCCAACGACAAAACTGTCGAACGTGTAGTTGGAGTTTAGCGCGGGTTCAAACCCAAATTGCCTGGCGGGAGCAGCGACTGAGTCGGGTTGCGAAGACGGTGACGGACCTGCCTGGAGTGAAGCCTCATTTCCCGACAGTCTCTCTCCGCCGGCCGGCTGCGTCGAAGTCAGGGTCTTCTGAGTATCCTCGGGTAACACCCAGTCAACCGAATAGCCGGCGAGGCTCAGTTCGCCCAGCGACTGGTCCATTAACCCTGCGTAGTTGACCTTAACCCAGTCTCGAACAACCTGATTCGGTGCCCTGAGACGAATCAACCGACGAACGTTGTCAACGCCCTCGAAACGGATCGGGTTGAACCACGTCTCAAAACTCTCTACCTGGAGTTTGGGTTTGATTGCGCGAAGGACGTTATCCCAGAGATTGTTTTCCACTACACCCGCCGATACGTGCTCGATTAGCCTTCAAAAACAGGCGCCCTACTCGCGTTTCGCCATCTCAGGAAACGGGAGGGCACAACGCCGTCTTGGCAGTTGGTCTGAATCCCTGCTTCAGAAACAAAAGCTAGACGGAAGAGTTATCCACAGGGTTTTCCTCAGCTGTGTGGAAAACACTTCGCATTCTTAAAGTAAAGCTTTAAGCTTTTATTTATCAATCACTTACGAGGACTGAGAACGAACGAGGCGGAGACTAACACACCGTCTCGTTTGGGATCAAGGGACTGGAAATTATAAAACATCGCGTTGTGCGGAAGCTCATTCGGCGGGAGCTTTGCGCACTGTTTTGTCGCGACCTCGGTCTCGATTACGGATGTCGAGCCGCTTGGGACGCTATCTCAAGCGTGTCTTGACTCGTTAGCGCGAAGAGGCGTGGTTTCTTGACAGAAGGTCTGGTGGCCGCTAGTCTTACGGTTTTCTTTTTAGGGGAGAATGCGAACTGTATGGCGAAGAGAACTTTTCAGCCTAATAACCGGCGCCGTGCTAAGACACACGGATTTCGAGCGAGAATGGCGACCAAAGCGGGGAGACTGGTTCTAAAGAGACGACGCGCAAAAGGACGCCAGCGCTTGACGCCGTCTCATTACTAGTCGGACCGTGGCTCATGACGGCGTACCTGCGAGGAAGCAGCGATTTCCAGAAGGTTTATCGGAGTGGCAAGCGTTACGACGGCGTCTTAATAACCGCGTTTGTCTTACCCAACAAACTGTCCCACAACAGATTCGGTATCACAGCTTCGCGTAAAGCTTTGGGCAATGCCGTGGATCGAAATAGGGCGCGGCGGCTGCTCAAAGAAACGTTTCGGCTTAAAGAATCTCGCTTAAGTGACTTGCAGGCGAAATACGATTGGGTGATCAATGCTAAGCGGAACCTGCCCTCGTTTAAGGTGCATGCGGCATTCGAAGAATTCGAGAAATTGATAACGAGAGTGGCTAAGGAAGAAAGCAAAACCCATAGTGTTGGGTGAGTTACGTGAAGTCATTACTAATCGAGTTTCTTAGGTTCTATAAGCTAGTCATTTCGCCTCTTCTTCCACCTTCTTGCAGATTCTACCCAACGTGCTCGGAATATGCTGCTGAGGCGATTAATCGATACGGCGCCTTTCGCGGAGCTGGACTCGCCATACGCCGCTTGCTTCGATGCCACCCTTTTAGCCAGGGCGGTTATGATCCTGTTAAATGACTCGGTCGACCTTATAAGGATGGGCCGCCAAGGTAAATGCAGCAAAAACGGTTAATTCTAGCGCTCATAATCTCATCTGCGATCCTGTTTCTGTGGAGTTATTTTGCCCCGGTCCAACAGAACCAGCCAAAGCCTTCTCCTTCGCCAGAGGCGAGTCCACAGCAGACAGTTTCACAGAACCCCAGCCCAACGCCCACGCCAGCACCTGTCGTTCCTTCACCTGTTCCTAACTCGGCACCGCACCGGATGGTTGTAATCAAGACTCCGCTGTACGAAGCGAAATTCGACAGTCAGGGCGCCGAAGCCGTCAGTTGGATAATCAAGAAAAACAAAGACAGCGGGAGTGGAATCTACTCAAGTGCAGGAGACAGGAAACATCCCCTGCCGCTTGAGTTGATTTCGCCTGAAGGGCTCAAGAGACAGCCGCGCCAAGTTCCTCTGCAGTTGTTTACCGGAGATGGCACAGTCGATCAATTTCTAGCCTCCAATAATTACGTGATCGAAGGTCTGAATGAGGGGACCGGTGATTCGGAAGTTATTTTGGCAGGGAACGAGAAGAAGCGAATCAGCTTCCGCCTGGTCGATCAAACCACAGGCCTCGATGTTGTAAAAACGATCGTAGTTGATGGCAGTAGCTATGACGTGGATTTGGAGCTAACTGTGAAACGTGGCGGCGCCGCTGTTCCAGCAAAGCTTAGGATCGGCCCCAGCATCGGTGATCAGGGGGTGAAGTACCACACCTTTTATTCAGTCGCGCCTGAAGCGGTTGCGTCGATCGGAAATCCTCCAGTGGTCGCCCGGCATCCGGCACAGTCGATTAATGCGAACAAGAATTCTCCCGACCATCTCGCATTGGGAGGGCCGGTTGACTGGGCTGGTGTCGGAGACACCTACTTTGCCATGGTCGCTGTGCCTTCGAAGCAACTCGAGGGTCTGGAGCTTCACACCACTCAATACAATCACACGCCTAATGGAAAACCTGAGAGCCGGTTTCTGATTACAGCACTGGTCCCTGTTCCAACCGATGGTTCGCGCACGGTGCTCTACACAGGTCCAAAAGACCATTTCATTCTCACGGAAGTCAACAATGCTATCGCCCAGGAAGTAGGGAGGCCGATAGACCTTGAAGGACTGATCGATTACGGCTGGTTTAGCTGGATGTCGAAGCCGCTGGCAGTGCCCATCCTGAAGGCGATTAAGTGGCTGCAGCGGTTAACGGGAAGTTATGGATTAGCAATCATTCTATTTACCATAATCATATATTCCCTCTTTTTTCCGCTGAAGTGGCGCTCTTCAAAATCGATGAAGAAGGCGCAAAAGCTGGCGCCTCGGATGAAAGAGCTCCAGGAGAAGATCAAGGGGATGAAGCAGAACGATCCCCGCCTGAAAGAGTTACAGGTTGAGCAACTGCGACTCATGAAGGAGGGAAATCCGCTCGGCGGATGTCTGCCACTTCTGATCCAGATGCCGTTCCTGTTTGCTCTTTATCGCGCAATTACAATCTCACTGGATTTTCGACAAGCCACATTCTTATGGCTGCCGGATCTCTCGGGCGGCGATCCGTATCACATCCTTGAGTTGTTGATGGCCGGCACCATGATTGTCCTCCAGCTGATCACGCCGGCTCCGTCGGCCGATCCGCTTCAGCGCAAGATGATGGCTATCGGTATGCCGCTGTTCATGCTGTACGTTTTGTGGGGAGCGCCGTCTGGCTTGTTGCTCTACTGGCTGGTGGGAAATATAGTTGGTTTTAGTCAGCAGTTCATCATAAACCGGATGACAAAGTCAGATGATGACCCGCCCGCGGAGCAGCGTGAAAAAGGCGGTTCGAAAAAGGGAGTTGCAACGCCGCGCCCGTCGCAAGCGTGAGAGATTCGGGAGCTAAGAACCAATGGACACATGTGCTAGCGCAGGCAGCTTTCTTGAGTCGGTGTTCGAAGGTACCGGGCTCAATTTAACGGTTGCCGTCAAAGACACCCCGACAGAATGTTTGTTGGACTTGAGTGGACCTGATTCTGATCTGCTGCAGGCGGAAGGCGCGGAACTGTTGCAGGCCCTGCAGCACCTTGTAAGCCAGGCATTCGGCCGCAAACTAGGCGAAGGACAACGACTGGTCTGCGATGTTGAGGGTTTTCGGGCTACGCGCGAAGCAGAATTACGCGCTATGGCTAATCTGGCCGCTGACCGGGTACGCAGCACGGGCGCGCCGTTTGTTTTTGGCGAGATGAACTCAAACGAGCGAAGAATTATTCACCTCACCCTCGCGGAGTGTGAAGACCTCTACACCGAATCCGTCGGCGAGGGCTCCGCTCGCAAGCTGCGGGTAGCGCGACGACCCTCAGCTGAATAAGCTCACTCGTTTCAATTCCCCAACGTTCCGAACCGCGATGGATACAATAGTCGCAGTCGCAACACCGCCGGGCCGAAGTGCGATCGGTGTAGTCCGGCTGAGTGGACCGCAATCGCTGGATATCCTCTCCTCATTGGTCCGAGAACCGCTGCTCACATTTCCACCAAATCAGGTTGTGCTCAAACAGATTCGCGTCGATGGATCCAGTGATGTGCTTGATCACGCTCTAGTCACCTATTTCAAAAGCCCGCACTCGTTTACGGGTGAAGACATGGTCGAAATAAGTTGTCATGGTTCGCCGGTGATCCTGCGGCAGTTGCTGGATGAAGTTCAGCGCCTGGACGCTCGCCTCGCTGGCCCAGGCGAGTTCACTCTTCGCGCATGTCAAAACGGTAAGATGAACCTTAGTCAGGCGGAGGCGATACGTGACCTGATCAATGCGCAAACAAAGGCGGCAGCACAACAGGCAACGCGACAATTAGAAGGTGAACTCTCAACCGCGCTACAAGGATGTGAAAAAGAATTAATTCAGGTGATCGTAAGGCTAGAGTCGGCGCTGGAATTTGTGGAAGACGATCTGCCGCTGGTCCAAGTTAAGGAAACGATGGGCCAACTGGCCCGGGTGCATCAGGCGGTCACGGATTTAGCTGCGACCTATGCTTCTGGCCATCTGCTAAGAGAGGGAATTAAGGTTGCGTTGGTGGGTCGGCCAAACGTCGGTAAGTCAAGTCTGTTCAATAAGTTACTGAGATTTGACCGCGCTATTGTCACAGAATTGCCAGGTACCACGCGGGACAGTCTTACTGAGTCGATTAGCCTCAACGGAATCCCTGTTTCGTTGACTGACACCGCGGGGGTGCGCGAGGCCGGCGACAGGATTGAGTCAATCGGAGTTGAGCGTACGCATCGTGCGATGGCCGACGCTGATTTACTGATCGTTGTCATCGACGGCTCGACGGACCTTGTGGCGGAGGACCATGCGATCATCAAACGTGCAGCGCCGCTGGTCCATGTTGTTGCTATCAACAAAAGTGATCTAACGCAGTCGAACGGAATCGAGCGAGAACTTGTAAGTGACACTAAGGTTGTTCGCGTCTCTGCCCAGACTGGGGAAGGACTCGAGGTTTTGACTGCTGCTATACTGCAGCCATTCGGTTCAGTGGATTCGGAATCTGTTGGGCTGCTGATCACGGACAGCAGACATCACGGTTTGTTGGTTCGCGCAAAAGAGGCTTTGGAAGAATCGCAAAGACTCCTGGGCGAGCAAGCCAGCGAGGAACTTGTTTTGGTTGGATTGCATAATGCTTTGAAGTTTCTCGGCGAGATTACGGGAGAGACTACTAGTGAAGAGATTCTAGGCGAAATCTTTAGCACGTTCTGCATAGGGAAATAGCGATGGTATTCGACGAAGTTTTTGACGTAGTCGTGATCGGTGGTGGACACGCCGGCTGTGAGGCAGCTTCTGCGGCGGCTCGGCTTGGGGCGCAGACAGCGCTGGCCACCATGAACTTGGATCTAATCGGCCAAATGTCCTGCAACCCCGCAATTGGCGGTATCGCAAAAGGACATCTGGTGCGCGAAATAGACGCCCTGGGCGGGATCATGGGCCGCGTTATCGATCGGACAGGCATTCAATTTCGATTATTGAATCGGTCGCGTGGTCCAGCAGTGCAGTCGCCCCGCGCGCAGGCAGATCGGGCACTGTATCGCACCGAGATGAGGGTGACGCTCGAAAACACTCCGAATCTACACCTACGCCAGGGAACAGTTGTGGATCTGCTCGTTAAGAATGGAAGGATCATCGGGGTAGCTATGCAGGACGGCCGACAAATTGGAGCGGCCGCCGTAGTCATCGCTGCTGGAACTTTTCTCAATGGGCTGGTCCATACAGGGCGGCGCACGTACACGGCCGGTCGGATGGGAGAACCGGCGTCGATCGAATTGGCCGAAGCACTTAAGCGCCTGCAGTTCCCTATCGGAAGGCTAAAAACCGGTACGCCCCCACGGTTGGACGGTAGAACTATCGACTGGGACGCCTTTGAGCTACAGGCAGCGGACGAACGGCCGGTGGCGTTTTCCTTTTCTACGGACCAAATTCAGCAACGACAAATAGACTGCTACATCGGGTATACGACAGACGATTTACATAACGCCATCCGCGATAACCTCCACGAGTCGCCGCTGTATTCCGGCAAAATTAAGGGCGTTGGACCGCGTTATTGTCCTTCGATTGAGGACAAAGTCGTAAAGTTCGCCGACAAAGACCGGCATCAACTGTTCTTGGAGCCTGAGGGGCACGATACAAACGAAGTTTACTTGAACGGGTTTTCTACCTCTTTACCCGCGGGCCTGCAGCAAGATCTGGTGAGAATGATACCGGGCTTGGAAAACGCGCAGATCATTCGGCCCGGGTATGCGATCGAGTACGATTATGTAGATCCTCGTGAGTTAGGGCCGGATCTTCAGTGCCACCGCGTGCCGGGTCTATTCCATGCGGGCCAGATCAACGGCACTACAGGTTACGAGGAAGCCGCCTGCCAGGGCTTGGTCGCCGGAATAAACGCGGCGCTCACGGTTCAGGGTCGGGCTGGGTTTCGGCTGACGCGTGAGCAGGCCTACATCGGAGTCTTAGTGGACGATTTGATTCGCCAGGGCGTCGACGAACCTTACCGAATTTTTACCTCGCGAGCTGAACACAGATTGGCGTTGCGTCACGACAACGCGGACGGGAGACTAAGTAAGCTGGGCCGCGACATAGGGCTAGTAGCAGACGGCGATTGGGAGCGCTTCAACCAACGGCGCTTGCGTTTAAGCCAAATCAAAACCGCGCTGCAAGAGACACGGTTGCAAAAATGTGATGCAGCATACGTCGCAGTTGCGGCCCTAGTTGGTGGCGATCTCGGTGAGTCGATAAATTTGGCAGATCTCGCGAAGCGAAGAGGAATGACAGCGAACATTATTGGACGTTTGCTCCCCGCTCAAGTTCAAGGCTCGGCGGGCTCGGCGGACTTGGATTCCGCCTTAGCCGATAACCTCTACAGTGGCTACATAAAGACGCAGGAAGCAGTAATCCACAGGCTGTATCATCACGACGCTACCCGAATCCCAATCGGCATTGATTTTAAGAGCTTGAGTGGGTTATCGCACGAAATGATCGAGCGGCTCGAGCGAGTGCAGCCACTGACGTTCGGCGAAGCGCGAACGATCCCGGGGATGACACCGGCGGCCCTTACAACGCTGCTCATCAGCGTAAGCCCCTCCAACTAAACAGTTTGTAAGTGTTTCACGTGTCCCCATACACGGGGCCTCACGCTACGCTGCCCGGGAGGGACACGTGAAACATCAGTTAAAACTGTTAACCTGCGGCTGATTTTGTAGAAACTGGCAAGTTGGTGTGTTAACTTCTACCGCCGCGGCAAACACAAAAATGGCCAAGATTATTGCAATTGCAAACCAAAAGGGCGGGGTGGGCAAGACCACGACGGCCGTGAATCTGGCTGCGGTTTTGGGCAATTCGGGAATTCCGACCCTGCTGGTGGATGCAGACCCACAAGGAAACGCCACCTCCGGAGTCGGGATTCAGCGCGGCACCTTTCGAAAGAGCGTCTATCACTCAATAGTGTTGGGAGATCCCGCTTCGGACGCGATCCTGGATACTAGTACGCCGAACCTTAAGGTGCTGCCGGCGAACAAAGACCTAGCGGGAGCGGAAGTCGAACTTGTCGACGTTGAGAAGAGAGAGTTTAGGCTCAAGGAGGCTTTGAGCACGATTGTGGAAGCCTATCACTACATCGTCATCGACTGCCCTCCCTCGTTAGGACTGTTGACGCTGAATGCTCTAACGGCCGCCCATTCACTCCTGGTACCGATCCAGTGTGAATACTACGCACTCGAAGGTGTTACCGAACTTTTCGACACCCTGGCACGAATCCGCAGGCTTCATAATCCAAGTCTTACCATCGAAGGCCTGTTGCTCACAATGTATGATGAGCGCACAAACCTATCGGCCGCCGTCGCTTCTGACTTGCGCGATTTCTATGGTCGGCAGGTATTCGAGACGGTTATTCCTCGAAATGTCCGGCTGGCTGAAGCGCCCAGCTACGGTAAGCCCATCACGCTTTACGACCTACATTCCAAGGGCGCCGAAGCGTACCTTCAATTGGGCAAGGAGATAATGGTACATGACACGAAAGGCATTGGGTCGGGGGCTGGGAGCGCTACTGTCGGCTGAAGGCACGGCTCCGGCGCCCGATGACGCCAGCGAGATACCGATCGATCTGATCGACGCCGGCGCATTACAGCCGCGCACCACTTTTGACGAAGCCAAGCTGAACGAACTTGCGCGATCGATTAGCGCGAACGGTGTGGTGCAGCCACTCCTTCTCCGCCGAAAGGATGGACGATACGAACTCATTGCCGGGGAGCGCCGCTGGCGCGCCGCCCAACGAGCTGGCCTGACGCGCGTACCCGCTGTTATCCGCGACGTCTCGGACGACAAGGTCTTGGAGCTTGCGCTAATTGAGAATCTCCAACGCGAGGATCTAAATCCAATCGAAGAGGCGCGGGCGTACAAGAGATTAATAGATACTGTCGGTCTGACGCAGGAAAGCGTCGCAGAGCGCGTCGGCCGCGACCGCTCATATGTCACAAACTACCTGCGACTTCTACGGCTCCCCGAGGACCTACAGCAACTCCTCGAGAGCGGCCGATTATCAACCGGCCATGCTCGGACCCTGCTGGGCACAGATCAGATAGACATACAGCGTCGAGTCGCACGAAAAATAATCGAACAGGACTTGTCGGTACGAGCCGTCGAGCGTTTGATGAGGCAACTGTCACAGCCGCGTGCCGCCAAACGCAAAACTGCAGCGACGCCCCAGCAGGATGCAAACATTAGAGCGGCGGAGAATAGGCTACGCCGACAATTTGGTACCCAGGTTCGAATCGTCCAAGGAGTGGGCAGCACGGCCGGGCGAATCGAAATAGAGTTCTACAACTCGGCCGACCTTGATCGTCTCTACCGACTCTTAGTTCCGGCCGTCAGTCAATAGCACAGAGTAAAGCGAGGTCGGTGCTACAAAGTACGGCGCAGTAGGGAAGGCCAGAAATTTCTGAACGCGGAACATGCGGCGCAGTGGACCTTATGTGGGTGGACGCCGGTATCTGGATCCCTCGGTTGACCGGCTCTTTGACGCGATGTTAGACTCCGTCGCTTTTGCTGATTATTACGTAGGGAGGCTGGAAGTTTGCTATTTGCTTTAGCAGGTGGCGCTATTCAATTAGTGCCCGACGGCACAATAATCTTTCACCTG
>JALZOO010000397.1 GCA_030913905.1 Acidobacteriota bacterium | reverse complement strand
GCCACTGGAAGATGTTGTTGGGGACGGCGTTCTGCGTTTGCAGCACCGCGTGATATAGAACGACACCGAGCGCGGCAATTCCGCGCAAGGCGTCAATACTTTGCAATCGCCCCTCAAATGGGGCGAGGGTTTTCGGTGAATTCATCAAGCAGGACGCAGGAGCGGATCGTAACTTGAGGCGTCAAGATTGACCCAGAAATCTGAAATCTTGTGACAAACCTTTCGATGTGAATTAAGTCGACACTAGCGACGCTACGTCAATATTGTACTTTCTGATTTTACTGTAAAGTCGCGGGCGATATATACCGAGCAGATTCGCCGCCGCCTGTTTGTTGCCGCCGGTTCGTTGCAGCGTCTTTTCGATCACTAAACGTTCTATGTCCTCAAGCGTCATGTTGGGCGGCACGTCCCAACCAGCGCCCGCCGGCGAGCCTTCAGGAAGCGAGCCATTGTCGAACGGCAGGTCCACCGGCTCGATGCGATTTCCTTTAGCGAGCAGAACGGCGCGTTCGATTACATTTTGCAGCTCGCGAACATTTCCCGGCCATGTATGACCGAAGAGCCGTTGATATGCCGCCTGGGAAACGCCCGCGATAGAGCGGTCATACTTCTGGGCATACATGTGCAGGAAGTGCTCAGTTAAAAGCTGTATGTCTTCACTGCGGTCGCGAAGCGGCGGGACGTGAATCGTAATCGTGGAGATGCGATAGAAAAGGTCGTCACGCAACACTCCGTCGCGAATCGCATCGGCAGGTGGACGGTTGGTGGAAGAGATCAAACGGAAATCAACGGCATACGTTTTTTCCGACCCAATCTTGCGATAACTGCGCTCCTGCAATACCCGCAGAAGTTTTGGTTGAAGCTCGACGGGCATTTCCGCGATTTCGTCCAGCATCAGCGAACCACCCGCCGCATGCTGTACCAGCCCCTCCTTGTCCGCATGCGCGCCTGTGAACGCGCCTTTCGTGTGACCGAACAGCTCTGATTCAATCAGCTCCTTCGGCAGAGCAGCGCAGTTAACCTTAATGAACGGTTTCTTCGAACGCAACGACTGGTAATGAATAGCGTTTGCGATTAGTTCCTTGCCGGTGCCCGACTCGCCAACTATCAGAACGTTGGCATCCGACTTGGCAACTGACTCTATCGTTTCATAGATGGTTTGCATCGACTTTGCGGAGCCGATGATGTTGAAGTATTCGGAGCGCGTTGATAATTGCCGTCGCAGGTTCGCATTTTCTGTCAGCAGTTCTCGGTGCTTCAGAGCATTCTGAACACGTAACTCAAGTTCTTCGAAATTCAGGGGCTTGTCGACAAAATCAAACGCACCGGCTTTGGTCGCCTCGACGGCTTTGGTCGTAGAACCGTGTGCGGAAACAACGATGACTTCGGTATTCGGACGCGCGTCTTTTATGTGACGCATCACTTCCAGTCCATCCATGTCCGGGAGTTGGAGGTCGCAGATGGCCAGATGATGACCACCCTGATCGAATAGTTCTATTGCCTGACCGCCGGTGCCGGCAGTATCGACCGTGTAGCCTTCCTCCTGCAGATTCAGCTTCAAAGAATCGGCCGTAGACTCATCGTCGTCTACAACCAGGATTCGTAAATCGGTATTCCCCACGTTTCATCCTCCCTTAGACCGTTCGACTCACATTCTTCCAAACTACCCGCGGCCTCTAAGGCGCGAGCGGCAACCGCAGTTGCAATAGTCCATTGTGGCGTTTCGCCGAGCCACCATGTGCTTCAACTATCCGTGCAGCCAGCGACATTCTGATCTCATCACTCCCGGCAAACGAATGAAATGGATCATGGTCCAGAGCTTCAAATCCGCGCCACTCTATGAGGCCGTATCGCTTGTTCCCGTCAATCGCTTCGTCCTTCAACGCGATGTGCAACGATGCTTCACGCGTTCGACCGGCAAGTATCTTCATCGCGCTCTGCGAAACTGATTTGAAAGCGTCAGCAAGGAGTGCGGAATCGAACTCGCCCACCAGTGGTGCCGCCTCGGAATCAACAACGACCGGCCCTGCCAATGCTCCGCTGATCCTCGGCGCCTCGTTTAGCGTGGCGGCCACGCTACGCACTATCTTCTGCAGATCAGTTCCAGACTGCGTTCTCAGCTCCAATGGCTGGCCAAACTCCACGATCATCGAAAGATCAGCAGCAGTTCGGTCCAACCCACTGATAAGTTTGTTAACGGTTTCCAGTTCGTCAGGAGGGCGCTCACTCTTCTCCATCCGCTTGCGAAGAAACGTGGCATAGAGTTTGAGACCATTTAACTGATTCTTTAGATCGTGAACAATCTGGACTGAGGCACGACCTAGCGCCTGCAGAGAATGATCGTCCTGAGTTGCTGATAATAGTGTCTTCATCGAGGTTCGGGTCTTCTTTAACTTCCTGCGGCCAGTTTGGGGGAAAGGGCAACACAGAACATTGTGTACTGATTGAACCCAGACACGAGGGGATTGATATGTCGTGTTTCGGTGCGTGATCTTAACAAAAATGGCGTGCGTATTCTAGTGATACAGGGATTCGGCGCTGCGGGAGGACGGTAGACTCTTGAATTCAGCCACGGAATCCAACTCAAAGACAGATTCTTCCCTTGACCGACGGGATGCCGCAGTAACGGTCCTTCTGGTTGAGGACACGGAAGATAACCGCCATATGATGAGAAGACTTCTGGAGATGAGTGGTTATCGCGTCGCCGAGGCGACAAATGGTGAGGAAGCGGTTAACGCCGCGATGCAGGTACGCCCTCAAGTCATTCTAATGGATCTGAGCTTGCCCTTAATCGATGGCCTCGCTGCAACCAGGCGAATTCGGATTCTGCCAGCCCTGGCTAACGTTCCTATCATCGCAGTCTCGGCCCATGACACAGCTGATTTTCACGCGGATGCGCTGGCAGCAGGATGTAATGCATATATTACAAAACCGATTAACTACCCAGAGCTGGAAGAGATCATTAAGAGCGTATTGGCTGATGAGGAATGAGTATAAAGCACTTTCCGGAAACCTTTGTCGGCGTCGGTGGTCTAAGGGAGTAGGAATAACTACTGACGGCAGGGGTAGCATTGCAAAGTGGTTTAGCTGGGAATAGAATCCAGCCAATTCCATGGCAACAACTGAGAGACAGATTTCCGACGACGACGGCTCGCGACGTAAAGTGATAATAATCGTTGCCGTTGTAGCGGCAATAGTGCTTGCCACTCTCTTCTATTTCCTGATGAGAGCCAGCAGCGGCGTCCGAGTCGACCCCAGTCTGGAGAGTGCAATCCGCGCCGGGTCGCCTGAGTTTGCTGAGTATCAACCCAAAATTGTGCTGGATGCTCCTGAAGCTACAGAGGCAAAGCGGGCACTGGGTGACATCGTCATGAATCTTCAGACGGTTGCTCGCAACTTCACCGGCCGAACTCTCAGCGGACTTGAAATAAAGGGGTCCGTGGTGGACCATCAGGGTAAGCCTGTAAGAGAGCGAACAATTGTCGTGGTCCCAACACCTCAAAACCCCGAGTTGGAACCTAACCGCACAATGCTCATCCGCATTCCGATTGAAGGAATGACCGAAGCTGACGACCGCGCCAACATCAAGATGGAAGTGACTGGATTTAAGTTTAAATAGGGGCCGAACTACGAGTTCACGCGGCGGGTTCTATTTCAAGAATAGCTCTTCAAGCGATTGACGCAGCGGCTGGACAGATACAAGCTTCCCACCGGTTTTTCTCAAAGCGGCTAAAACAGAGTCGACATCCTTTTCATCCGTAACCTCTATTTTCAAACCCGCAGGGGTCGCTGTGACCACAAAGTCATTACCGGCAGGTAACGATGGCTGCAGGAGGGTTGAGTCTGCGCCCGTTACTACAATTTCAACAAGTTGACGATCGCCCGTCTGTTGTCGTAACTCCTCGAGATATCCCACATGGGCCAGCCGGCCGCTCTTGAGTATTGCCACACGATCGCACAACGCCTCGATGTCTGAGAGAATGTGCGAACACATGAAAACCGTTTTTCCGTCCTGGCGCAGGGAGGCAATAAGGTCGCGCACTTCGCGGCGGCCAATTGGGTCCAACCCGCTCATCGGCTCATCGAGAAAAACGACCTCAGGATCGTTAATTAGCGCCTGAGCCAACCCGACCCGCTGCAACATGCCTTTAGAAAACTTCCGTAGCTGAGTGTTCCACTTACTCTCTTCGAGTCGCACTCGTCCCAGGAGATCTTTTGCGCGCGCCATGCGTTCCGACTTTGTAAAACCAAAAATCTGACCGCAAAAATCCAGGAACTCAAGCGCGCTTAGGTAATCGTAGAAGTAGGGATTCTCGGGCAGGTATCCAATGCGCCCGTGCATAGCAACATCGGAAATATCTTGTCCCAGGATCCGTGCGCTGCCTTCCGTGGGAAAGATCAAAGTCATCAACAGTTTTAACGTCGTGGTTTTTCCGGCGCCATTAGCGCCCAGGAAACCAAAGATCTCTCCCTGATTCACGGACACGGACAGACCATCTAGGGCGCGCACTTTACGTTTACGCCAGAAGCCGAGTTCGTAGTCTTTCGTCAGATTAGTTATCTCTACGACAGTATTCACGCGTGAGCTCACTTGTCAGGGATTTCGGATTGCCGATCGATATTGACGTCGCACTTGTCCTTTACCAGCAGATAGGCTGTACCGGCGGGATCCAGCGGAGCGCCGGAAGAATCAACTCTTACTTTTAATACGCGAAACGCATTATTTAATTCTTGCCACGATGCTGGACAGCGCCCGGTTCTCGCTTTGTACGTCTCCATCAGACGGCGCAGCGCGTCCATCTCGTCGAACGCATTCAGTTGCAGCAAGCGGCGGCGGGCCATCTCCTTTACTTCTCCATCGCCGGCCTGTTCGTACATTCGAATGTAAATCTCACGAGCAGTCTCCCGGCTTCCGCCTTCGCTGGCCATGCGCGCTTTCATCACTTGCATCCATGGAGGCGCGCCTGGAAGTTTCGCCCCGTGTTCGTATGCGTCACCAGCTAAGGTGAAATTCTTCTGCTGCCAATAGATGTATCCGAGGTGGTGATATAAGCGCCAGGAATCGGGATTCGCGGCAATGCCTTTCTTAATAATGCGAATCGCTTCGGCAACATTGATTGCGGGGAGAACTACGGCCGCATACTGATATGGTTCAATAAACTGCGGATCCAGTGTGGTAGCAGCGTCAAGCAACGGAGCTAACAGATTGAGGTTTAACTGTGCCAGGTTATCCAGTTGCACATCTTCCGGAAGGTTAAGGATCTTGCGGCCCACGTACTGAAGAGACCGCATCCAATACCAGTCTGCTGCGAGTCCATTGAAGCCGAGGCTCAGGCGCTTCACTGTGGCCGCCGTCATGTAGAGTTTTTCTTCCTCGACTGCGACCTCAACAGGCGGACGGTGCGAATCAATCCAATGAGCCAGGGTTACGACACCACTCAGTCCGATCATGAGAACCAGGAGGAGCACCATCTCTGGGCTGGATAATCTTCTCTGTTTCATTTGAAGTTGCGTCGTCTGAAGATCAGCGTGGCCGCCGTTAGAATGACTACGATGTACAGGAGAGAGTAAAGAACCGAGGTCGCGACATATGCGACTGGGGGTAGTTGTCCATGTGATGCAGGGGTTATGTAACTAAGGTTCGCCAGGTTTGGCAGCAAGTAATAGAGACCGCGGAAGAGCCAACGAGCGCCTGCGCTGCCCATCGTCGTTGCGAGGACTTTGAGGTCCGCGCTGAAGTGTCCGATGATGAATACGAAGAAAGTTAACAGGGCTGAAAGGGCGGGTGAAGAGAACGAAGAGAAAAGCAGCGCCACCGCAGTGAGAATCATCAACTCAACATAAATCAGGAGCACCGCCGGCCAGATGCGCAAAGCCAGGGGATCCATGCCACGACTCACGTAGATCAGCGCCAGTGAGACGCCGGCGCCCATCACCAACACGTTGACCAGCAGGGTCAGACAAAGCCCTAGATACTTGCCAACAATAAACTCACCGCGCCCGACAGGTTTCGAAAAGATTGCATAGATAGTCCGGCGCTCGATTTCTTTGTAGACCAGTCCTACGCCAACAAAAATTGCGATGAATACTCCGAAGAGCAACATCGCACTGAGACCAAGATCGACAATAATCTTGCGTTCCTGTCCGCCTGAGAGCTCGCCAATAAAAATTGCCGCCGTTGTAAGCAGCAGCACAAAGAGAACCAGATTGTACAGTACGCGATCGCGCACGGCTTCGCGAAAGGCGTTGCCGGCTAGTGCAAAGATACGCCCCACACTACTGCCCTTGATTTCTTTCGAACTGTTTGAAGCCTTACTAACTTCTGCCGTGTCGGCCATGCCGCTGTCCATCGTGTGGCTTACTAAAAAAGCGATTCACTTTATATATCAAAGGTAGGAAATGCGGGGAAATAATTTCGAAGTACGCTGGGAAATGGAGGGGTGATGAGTTCAACGATTCTGATGGACACTGAAATTGGTCGATCGAAAGTTCAAAGAGCCAAACGCATGCTTTACGGAAAGGGGACCAGTGGAAGTAATTACGAAATAGGGGAGGGCCGCCGTTATTTTGGAAGAGCCGGCATGCCTCTAATAAGCGCTCTCGTGTTGGGTACAACCAGGAGAGTCGCATCACCGTGCAAAATCCCGTCCTCGGTAACCCCGAATCTCCGGGAACCGGTCTTGGTGGCGCCGGCAGTAATGGTAGGAAAGCCATAGGCGCCAAAAACTGCGGTAGAGCCGGTACCGCCCTGCTGAACTATTCTGAAGTTGTAGCCGCTCTTCGTGCTGGGGTCGCCTCCGCCCAAGACGTCATCAAGTAAGTCTTCGTTGTTAAGTGCGGCAAGTGTGGCGGAATATGCCCCGTTTCCAACTGTAGCCCGATAAGTGGCCTGCGAACTCATGATGGTGCGTAGGGAAGCTTGGGCGGAGCCTTCGTTTGCGGCGCGCCGGGAAGCCAGAAGACTGGGAATAGCTATGGACGCCACGATGCCGATGATTGCTACTACGATGAGAAGCTCGATTAACGAGAAGCCCTGATGATGTTTGTGTGCTCTCATTATTAATTGCTTCTCCTCGTTATCCAAGTAATCCATCCATGGTGCGTTTCAAAGTGATCCCTGAAGATCTGATTCTTTAGATTTAGAAACTTGATAAAAAGAAACGGGACGAGGGCATTAACCCTCGCCCCGCACTCCATACAGAAGGAGAGTTCTTAGTTACCCATCGCGACCCAACTAGCGTCGGTTGTCGCTTCGTCGTGATCGGCCGGGGGAGTGTCGCTGACTTTGGCCTTGAGAATACCGTCTTCAGCAATCGTGAAAGAACGGTGGCCGGTTCGAGTTACAGCTGCCACGTTGCTAGGGTTGCCTGTGGCGAAGAAGAGCGTTGGCGAACCACTATTGTCCGGAGTAGCGGCGAAGTCGTAACCACTCTTCGAGCCGCCGCCGAGTAAGTCATCGATCAAATCGTTGGTATTAAGGTCGGCGAGTGAGCCGAAGTCACCGTTGCCGGCTGTCGCCTGGTACACGGCTTCTGAACTGTGGATGGTTCGCAGAGATGACTGAGCCGAGCCTTCATTCGCGGCGCGGCGTGAAGCCAACAGATTGGGGATAGCGATGGCGGCGATAATGCCGATGATCGCGACGACGATGAGGAGTTCTATCAGTGAGAAGCCCTCTTGGCGTTTTTGCGTATTCATTTTCAATTCGTGCTCCTTAGAGAAATTAGGTTTAAGGTTTCGCGCCATCGGCTGTCGTGCTCACGATTTCGTGCCGCGGAGGCCGCGATATGTCGTTGAGGGAATAACAAGGCGCGTGCCACGTAAGGAGCCTTGCAAAAACTTGACAATTGCTGGGGGTTTTAGGCTTGGGAAGCCGGGGGCCGATCACAGGTTGGCCCAGGTGACAATTACCGTCACCGGCCTGCTGACGCTTTACGGCAAAGAATCGAAACGTGGGATGAAGGTTGAAGCAAAAGACTCAGTTATCGCTGGCGCCGGCGGCAATCCCGGATTCGTCTTCGTCGCGGCGACGAGGCGAGGGGTCCGTCGCACGGCGACGCGGTGTTGATTCTGTCCCGCGGCGATCGTCGCGCATCTGGGCAGTGAGTCCGCGAATGCCGTGCTTGTCCAGGAGATGACGAAGAGAGCGAACGGACAGGACTAGCAATTGAGCAGCGTTGGTTTGATTTCCGGAAGTCCGGTGCAGCGCCTCCAGAACGTAAGTTTTTTCCAGTTGGTCCAGGTGCGCCGTAAGATTGACGCCCTCTTCGGGGAAGTCAAAACTTTGGGCGATTCGGTAAGGATTGTAGTTTGTGATCTTCTCGGGCAATCGCTCCGGTTGGATTGAATTGGTCGTCTCGAGCGCTACCGCGCGTTCGATCGTGTGTTCCAACTCACGAACGTTGCCCGGCCAGACGTAATTCTCCAGCAAACTCATCGCACCTTCGCTGATTGAAAGCGATCGCCCGGCCTCAGCACAAAACTTATCGACGAAGTGATTGGTAAGATCAGGAATATCTTCCGTCCTCTCCCGTAGGGAAGGAAGCTCGATCGGAATAACCGAGATTCTGTAAAATAAGTCCTCTCGAAACGTTCCATCTTTCACCATGTTGGCGAGGTCGCGATTCGTGGCTGCAATAACGCGAGTATCGACCGTTGTCTCTTCGGTTGCGCCCACAGGTCGCAACTTTCTTTCCTGTAACACGCGTAGCAGTTTTACCTGCATCGCCGGAGACATCTCTCCTATCTCGTCCAAGAAGATGGTTCCGGTATTGGCGGCTTCAAAGAGCCCTTTGCGATTCGTGTTGGCACCGGTGAACGAGCCTTTGACGTAACCAAACAATTCCGATTCCAGCAGTGTCTCCGTGAATGCCCCGCAGTTGATCGAGACAAACGGTTTTTCCGCTCTCGGGCCCAAATCATGAATGGCGCGGGCGACCAGTTCCTTCCCCGTTCCCGACTCGCCATAGACCAGTACGGTTGACGGCACCTGGGCTACAGTCTCAATCATCTGGTAGAGCGCCTGCATTTTTGGCGATCGCCCGATGATGTTGTTGAGTTTTCCTCGGGTGCGCTGCCCTTGAATCAGGACCTTGTTCTCTTCGAGTAAAGCGTCCTTCTCTTTAATGAGAGAGATTTTTTGAAGCGCTCGGTTGACTGTTTCTTTTAGCAGGTCGTTGTCGAAAGGTTTCTGAACGAAATCGAAGGCGCCGAGCAGGAAGGCCTCGCGCGCAGTCTCAACGTTCGCAAAGGCTGTCATCATTATTACTTCGACATCGGGAAACAGTTCACGCGCGGCACGCAGCAGTTCGATGCCATTCATATCGGGCATGCGCACGTCGGAAACAATCAGGTCCGCCGGTCCCTTGCGCAACAATTCAATGGCTTCTCGACCATTGTCGACAGCGCGGACATCGTGCCCTTCTCGCTGAAATAGGTGCGTCAGGAACTGCCGCATTCCGAGTTCGTCATCAACAATTAGAAGGTTCGCCATAAGACTCGTACTTGAGGTGTTTTCCTACTCCGCTGCCTTTCTCAGATTATCACTGCTGACTAGTTTCGCCTGGAAGATCAATGGTAATCGTCGTTCCCTGGCCTTCGCGGCTGCGCACATTGATTGTACCACCATGATCTCGGA
>JALZOO010000381.1 GCA_030913905.1 Acidobacteriota bacterium | reverse complement strand
CAGGTGAATGACGTAGAAAGAAACGCGCTTTTGTAAGGCCGTGGCGAAGACTGATGCAGGCTTGGTGCGGCTGGCATTGTCGAGCCCATCGCTGATCAGAATCACTATGCGGCGCTCGGACCGTACAGGAGGCAGATCGTCGAAAACCTTGAGTGCCGCGACGGCGGCATCAAAGATTGCGGTGTGTTGATTAGGAGCAACTGGCGAGATAAAGGCTCCACTGGCAACACTCGTGTCTCTGCCGAACGGCGCGATCAGTTGAGGAGACTCCGCAAACCGAAGTACAGCGATTCTCGACCTCGCTCCAAAGCGTTCGAATAGAGCCAATGCCGCCTGGCGCTGTTGGGAAATGGTCTCACGCGTGCTGCCTGACTGGTCCAGAGCAAAGACCAGCGCGACGCGATCCATACCTTGCTTTAGATAAAGGCCGGCCGTGAGGTGATCCTCGTCTTTCAGAATTAGATCGCTTTCGGTAAGGGAGGGAATTGTTCCCCTGTTTTTATCTCTAACGCGGATGGGCACAACGACCAGATTAGTATCTACACGCAGGACTTCTTCATCCTGTTCTGTTTGCTGCGCGAATAGATTGCCCGCCCAAACGAACACTACTATCAGGACAACACAGATTTGCAGGATGGCGCATCCACGCGAAGAACGCAGACAAGACAGAGTCAAAGCTGATGAACTTGACTTGGAAGATACTGAGGAAGGCATTCAGCAGTTCGGGCTAGAAGCGGCCGAAAAGCAGTATGCTCAAAATGATGATGATGGTGATGACGATGATCTTAACCAGACTCATGACCAAATCCTCTTGTGGTTAATGACCAAAAGCGGTGAACCAAAGGGCGTCTGAACAGGCCATATTCTACGAGCCACCCGGCCCGCTGTCAACGAAAGGCCCAGGCGTCGACGGCAAGCCACGAGCGTTCGCTAATCACACGAAACCACGCGAATAAGCCTGGTTTTTGTGTGATTTAGTGTATCGGTCGTAGTTGTTCGACCGTCTCTAGAAAAACCTCATCGTATAGGTCACCCGCAACCCGCGACCCATTTCAGGCGCAAACTCCTTGATGAAAGAGAGGTGGTTGCGATACAGGCGGTCCGCCAGGTTGAAAGCATTGAACGAGATGATATGAGCGGAATGCTGACCGGCGATCAGGTAGGAGCCGGAGAGACCAAAGGTCGCATAACCTGCTGTGCGAGTTTCTGTCGGGAACAAGTTGTTTTGGTCCTTTGCCATTACAACTTCGGGATTCAAGAGCAAGCTCTTGTACCTAACCTCCAACCCGACTCGTCCCTTCAATGGTGGAATGCGAGGCAGAGAAGTGCTCGTGTCCGTAAGCTCGGCGTTAACGTAGTCTGCTCCAAGATTCAACCAGACTGCTGGATGCAATTGCGCATCCAGGCGCATCTCGGTCCCCGCATATCGCGCCGTGCCTTGTCGGTACTCAGCTACGATTAGATCGTCCTGGATGGCTCCTGTCGGGGCCAGGAAGATGAAATCCTGAATGTGGTAGTAAAAGCCGTTGGCCTCAAACCGGAGCCGATTTGAAGAATGTCGCACACCGAAATCCAAGCCATTCCCGAGTTCGCGCTTAAGGCTGGGGTCGCCAATTTCAAACGCCAGGTTGCCGGGGTGTGGACCATCGTTGTAGATCTCCTCAAGGGAAGGCGCTCTGTAGGAGTGAGAATAGTTTGCGACGACCGAGCCGCCGGTCCATGTTGGCACTCTAAGTCCGGCCGCAAATGACAGTCCGGTAAAGCTTCTACTCGGCAAAACCCCACGCAGCAGCGTTTCTTCCGGACGGTATAGATTATGTTCCAGGCGCCCACCGAATTGAACTGAGGCTTTCTCGAAAGCCAACGTTTCAAGTGCGAAGAGAGCTAACGCATTGTGTTTCGTCGGAGGAGCCAAAGCTTCTTCTCCCTCAGCCGAGAAGTCGCGATGGGATGTCCACGAACCGAAGCGGCCTGAGAGCTTTCCCGACTTCTTCTGATCGAAGATTGCCTGGAAGATTGTCGTCTTGTTCTTGAACGCCGTGTTTACTTCGTTAGTCAACGAATTGATTTCAGAGTGAGCGTAGTCTGTGTGCTGGAATGAGAATATACCGGCCTGGATAAACCTGTTGGACTCTCTGAAACCTCCCTTGAACTCAACACTGTGACGGCGTGGGTTCAGGTTAACGATTTCAGGATCCACTTCGTCAGCATCGAAAGGAATTCCGTAGCGACGCTTGTCGAAGTTGTAATTGAAACTAAAGAATCCCCGGGGCATGTAGTAACCAACGCCGGCAGAGGCATTTCCTTCCCGTGAGAAGGAGTTGTGCACACGGCCAATTGGTGTGTTGTAGTCTCCCGAACGTTGGCCACCGCCGTTCGCCCAGAAGAGCCACTTGTCAGTGCCGAATTCGATGCCGGCACTTCCTCCTGCCTGGCCGCCATTGGTAGATCCGACTCCAGTGAAATAACCGTTGACCCCTTTATGCGCACTATCGTGGCCTGTCACTGCATTGACCACACCGCCGATGGCATTGCTCCCGTAGAGGAGAGTTGCCGGGCCCTTCACGACTTCAATCCGTTCGACAGTTAACACGTTGACCGGCTCAGCGTGGTCTCCTGACTCAAAGCCCAGGCCGCCCACCCGATTGCCGTCTTGAAGCACCAACACCCGATCGCCGTCGAATCCGCGGATCACGGGCCGCGCCGTGCCGGGACCAAAACTTCGTTTCGAAATTCCGAGTTCGCCATCAAGGGATTCGCCCAGCGAAACCGGACTCTTCTTGGCCAGGTCAATAGAACCAATGACCTCCACCGATTGGATTGAACTCGACACGGCTTGCTCTGTGCCGGTAGCCGTCACCGTAACTTGTTCTTGCAAGCCGCTCAGTTGGACCTGGAAGTCCAACGTTGTCGTTGTACCCTGGCCCACTTCAACCGTTCGTACAATGTCTGGAACGCGGTCAAGGTGCGCAACCACGTCGTATTTGCCGGCAGGTAGATTTTGAAAGACATACTGCCCCTGTTCATCCGTGCCCACAGTTCGTTTTAACTGAAGAATCGTAACCAGCACGTTGTGTATGGGTTTGCCGCTTTCGCCGAGGGTTACCGAACCTCTTAACGTGGCATTACCTTGCGCGAAAACCGGAATAGCCAATGCCGAAGCGAAGGCGAGCATGACGGCAATACGAAGAGCCGTCGCAGAAACTGCTGATGAAATCCTATGAATCATGATGTTTACCTAAATTAATCCGAATCGTATAAGTGATCGCTCCCGCTAAGCTGATCGCTACTCACATAGGAGTGAACTTCGACGGGCGGGAGATTATTGAACGTGGATTAAGAGGTAAACGGAGGAGCGCGCCCACTTCGTGGAGCGTTGACTCTGGAAGGAGCTATTTGAGTTGTAACCCGGTAGAACTGTATACCTTCCTGAGTTGGAGGCGTGATTAGGCGAGAACTCGTTAACGTCGAAGAGAAGCTCTGGTGCAGCTGGCAGATGAGACAGTCGCTGCATCCAATCAGGCCGCTGCTCGCCGTCTCGTCGGAACTGGGAGTCGTAACCGATGAAGCGCTGCTATTGCCTGGATTGAAGCTGCCGGCATGCTTATGCGCGGCTTCAATCGTTGTTCCATAAACGATGAACCCGAGCAACACCAATGACAACACACGCGCAAAAGCAGTGTGTCGATGGTTCCGGCTTGTGAATCGTTCGCTAGTCACGTTTTTGGCGGTATGTTAGAGTCCGAAACTGTAACATAGGGATGCCCAACAGCACTGTCAAACTGATATCAACCCACCTTAATCAGCAGAAGTCCCCCCGAAACTCGCAGCCCCCTGGCAAGTCTTTCCTGTGTTATCCCAGCCCTAAAGCCTCCGCATTGTTGCGGCTCGCGACGGTTGTGGCGGCCTGTCTATTTCTGTCTGCAGCGATTTACTCGACTGCGAACGCGCAAGCCGTTAAGGCGCGAATTGCGGTGACGTCTCTGAGGCCGTCAAAGCTGAGGATTGATCTCGAATTACTTCCGACCAACGTCTTATCGTTTCGCAATTCTTATGGCAGCGCGCTCGGCTTAGCTGAACGGATAGAGTTGATTCAGGCAGGTAATGCAGGCGCGGATGTCCCGGTTCGGAAACGCGGTCCCGGAGAATTCGAGTCGAACAGCAGATTCGCCCGCGTCAGTTATTACGTTCACGTAACTGAACCTGAACGACCCGGGCATTTAGCGCAGGTGTCATGGGTCAATACTGACCATGGTGTGTTAATGCTCGCCGACCTATTACCCCTTGCACGAAACGAAGCTGGAGCG
>JALZOO010000365.1 GCA_030913905.1 Acidobacteriota bacterium | reverse complement strand
GAGGATGCAAAAACTGCAACGGTGTTTAATAGTTGTTGCCGGCTGCGGCAGTCCGGGATTGCCGCGCTACTGCTTGGTCCTGAGTTGAAGACTCGGCTTTCGTTGTTAGCTGCTTTTTGAATAGACGCGCCGACGCCTCAAGAAAGTCGTAAGAAGTCACGATCCCAACCAACCGACCGTCGTCGAGAACCGGCAGACAGCCAACTCTGTTTTGGCGCATGATTTCCATCGCCTCTAAGGTCGGAGTGGTTGAGGAAACCGTTAGTGGAGCCGGGGTCATGATCTCACCAACAGTGACTGGATTCTCGTGGCCTCGAGCTCCGCGAGTTAGCAGCTTGAGTAGAGACCGATGCGACACCAGGCCAACCAGCCGTCCTTCGGCATTTTCGACTGGAACGTGCCGGATATGTCTCCAGGTCATTACACTAGCTGCCAGGTCAACCAAGTCATCAGGGCGAACTGTGAAAAGATCCGTAGCCATGAACTGTCCCACCGTTTGATAGTCCTGACTCCATTCGTCCGATTCCCCCACTTCGAGAACCGGCCAGGTATGAACGGGTTCTCCACTCTTTTGCCTCATGAGCATTTCTCCAGCAAGTAATCTATTGCGAACGTCCGATGGCCTGTCATTCACAGCGCCCAGCGACTTAAGAATCCATTGGGCGCCTGTTTGGCCGGTCCGGACGCGCTCTTCGATAACACCGAGGTAACGGTCGATATCCGCCGGATACACGTTGGCTTCTTGGAGTCCCTTGCGCGCCATCGGGAGCAGATGATCCAGAATAAGTGTGGAAGCTGCGTGTGTCCTTCCATCAACCCAGTTGAATTGAGCGTTCAAACCATGACGCGCGGCAGCGAAGAAGTTCGTCTTGGCATCGTCAAACGGCATGACCTTCGACACTTCGCCATATTCACCGGGCAGCGAAAGCATGAGCCCGGCAAAGAAGGCTGTGTTGGCAATCTCGTCGAGAATTGTGGGACCAGATGGAAGGGCTCGGTTCTCAATGCGCAAGTGGGCAACGCCATTCGCTACTCCGTAACACGCTCGATTCCAGGGCCAGATGGTTCCGTTGTGCATGCGCAGCGCAGTCAGTTGGGGAATCTCACCGTTCGCTAAAAGAGAAAGAGGACTCTCGCTCGGCTCGTTGATCATTATCATGCGGAAGCGAGCGACCTGTTCCTGAAATAGTTCCAACACTGACTTCTCGATCCACCTATCGCCAAAACTTACGCGAGTAGGATGACTGCGCGCCTGCTGCGTCGCGGAACGCGAATCCGTTGAATGTTGAAACAGAGCGAGTCGCGTCTCTTGCCACAAACGATGGCCGAATAAGAGGGGTGAGTTGACTGCCGCTGCGAGCACGGGAGCTGTGATGAGCTGGGCCAGATTGTAAAGTGACGCAAACTCCTTTGGGTTCACCTGAAAGTGGATCTGGAAACTCGTGTTACACGACTCCATCATGATGTTGTCATGTATCAGGTTGATCTCATCGAGACCCTTAATATGTATGCTGAACGGTCCCCCCCGAAGTCTGATGACGGAGTCGTTTAGCTGATGGTAACGTGGGGCAGGTGTCAGGTTGTCGAGTGTAAGATCCGACTTTCGCAGCGTTGGCAGGATTCCCGCAAGCAGCACCTCGGTTCCGAAATGGTTTGCACTGGCGCGCGCTCGCGCCAGAACCTCATCGAGCTCCGACTCCATTTGCGAGAAGCATTTACCGCTGAGACTCAACGGGGTCAAATTCGCTTCAAGATTGAACCTGGCGATTTCCGTTGTCAGTCTCGGGTCTGCGGCGTGTTTGAGAACCTGCGTGGAAACGGGCGCCGGCCTGAGATTTTCATCGACGAGAAACATCTCCTGCTCGGCTCCGATGCGGCGCACACCGGTTTCAATCAGGTTGTGGTCGAGCATGTAGTCAAGCGCCCGTAGATCATCGAGCAGTGCCATCATGAAAGCCTGCAATTTTTGCTCGTCAAGCTCTTGCTCTACATCGTGCTCGCCCATAATCACACTGTTCGGACTGATTAACTGTTGCTAACTAACTGCGACTGCTTCAACTACCGGCTCCATTTCCACCGCTCTCGGAAACAGAATGTTGTTCTCCAAATGGATGTGTTGGTGAAGGTCTTTTTCCAGCGCTTCCAGCGCCGTATAGAGCGTCTGGTAACTAATGCAGCCATCTGCGGGGGGAACATAGTTTGAACTGAGTGCCCTAATCTCCTTCAACAGTTCCCCGGCCCGATCATGCTCCAACATCATCATGCGCACAGGATTAGCGACCGTGCCGAATGGCGCCCGGAATAAAGGTACGTGCTGGTTTGCCGCGGCCTCCATTCTGATGACGTATGGAAAGAGCACCCGCTCTTCTTTCGTCATGTGAGTTCCCAGGTCTGCGCCCAATTCTCGGAACAACAAATTAATACGCAAGAGCTCCGGATGATTTTCGCCGTGGGCGACGCACACTTTTTCTAACAATGCATTCAGCCTCGCAATCTCAAGACGGGTGAAGCTGTGGTGTTTTCCTACCACGTGGTCGATCAGATCCTTCAGCGTTGCGGTGTGAAAGTTTGGTTCCTCGCATTGGACGCCAGAAGCGGTAGTCAGTTCCAGTGACCTCTGCACTTCTTCAACTGTCACGCCGGCGGTAGCACACGCGTCGGCTAGTGACCGTTTACCTCCGCAGCAGTAATCAATGCCCATCCTTTCGAACACACGAGTCGCGCCGGGAATCTCTACTGCCAATTCTCGAACAGTCTTATTTGTTGCCAGGTTCATGATGCCTCCCAAATGATAGTCTCTTACGAAAGTTAATGCGCTCAACTGGTCGCCGTCGCCACCCGCATGGGCCGCGAAGGCTTAAGGAAGACGAAGTAGTTAACCGCCAGGCAAAACAAAGCGAAGAGCGCCAGAAATATGAAACCCCAGGTATAGGCTCCGGTTGCGTCGCGAAGCACGCCAAGGACGAGTGGCGGAAAGAACCCGCCCAGTCCGCCGAAAGCGCCGACCAGACCAGTAACGGTTGCCGTCTCTTTCGGAAAGTACTGCGGCACAAGTTTGAAGACCGCGCCATTACCGAGTCCCAACGCAGCCGCTGCGCCCAATGCACCCACTGTGAATGTCGGCATCCATGGACAACCCATCAACGCGCCGAGCACAGCTACGGCGATGAAGACTGGGACGAGAACACGAGCCCCGCCTTTGCGATCTGCCAACATGCCGCCTACCGGTCGCATCAATGTTGCCAGAATGACAAAACCTGCTGTGCGTGCACCGGCGTCAGCAGGACTCAGTTTGAATGTGTCCATGAGCAAACTGGGAAGATAAATTGCAAACGCGACGAAGCCGCCGAAGGTTAGGAAGTAGAAGAGCGACAAGACCCAAGCCACTGGCTCACGGCGCAACACCGCCAGGTTTTCAGCCATCGTCTTAGGCTTCGCATCAGACACGACATCGCGTGCAAAGAGATAAAAGACTACAGCCCAGATGCCCGATATTGCCGCGAATATGAAGAAGACCGGTCGCCACGATCCAAGCGCGATCGCTAACACTGGAGCGCCAAAGACGGCAATCGACTGTCCGATGTTGCCCATGCCGTAAACGCCCAGCGCTGTTCCCTGCTGGTCGGGAGTAAACCACTTCGAAGTGAAACCAATGCCGACTGGAAAGGTCGAGCCGGCAATTCCAAGGAAAAGACCGAGCCCAATCAACTGCGCATAACTGTTCGAGACGCCTATGAAGAACGCAGGAATAGCCGCGAGCAACAGCAATGCAGCAAATACTCGTCGGCCGCCGAAACGATCAGCCAACATTCCAGCCGGAATCCTTCCCAACGCGCCCAGCAAGACGGGAATGGCGATCATCAGGCTTTTCGCTTTGGCTGAAAGGCCATAGGCTTGCGCGAAGGTCGGAGCCAGTGCTCCTATCAATCCCCACACCGCGAAAGAAACTGCGAAGGCGCTAGTTGAAAGAAAAAGGGCAGCTGCCGCACCAGGTTTGAATGATTTCATAAGGTTCCAGCCATGACCTAATCGAAGTGCTTTCCTGTCTTAGTTCGTTGAAGAGTATACGGCAATGACCGTACCGTCTACTTTTCGACTGAGTTTAGGAGGGTTCGCCGCGAAAAGCCGTGAAAATTCGCCGACAGGAGTGGAATTCTGCGCAATAATGGCAAACGTCTAACCAGGCCAGAGCGCCCGTCGAATTCTCCCAGGGCTAGTCTTCCTGTGCAAGTTCTTCGTCGCAGCGCTTACAGTCGAGTTCGAAACCAATTCGCGAGGCGCGCTCTTTTTCCGTTAATACCCAGGATCGCGTTGTGAGTGGCGGGTCGTGACGGACATGTTGAAAATGTCCACACTCAAGCGCAGCCCGCCAATGGCCTTCGTCATCTTTATCGAACGCTGTGATTCCCTGTTTAAAATCTTTTTGAAAGAGCTAGGCGCGGATCATGATGAGCAGCATTTTGAACTTGGTTGCTGCTCTCACCGCATGAGGCCGATTCGCCGGCAGGGTGATGGTCTCCCCTTGCCGCACCTTAAAGCCTTCGCCGGCAATCTCGATGTCGGCCTCTCCGTCTGTGACGACTACGAGTGCGTCGAACGGCGCTGTGTGCTCGCTAAGGCCCTCACCCACGTCAAACGCGAACAGTGTAACCGTGCCACCCTTGTTCTTTAGCAACACTCGGCTCACGATAGAGCCATCCTGGTATTGCAATAGGTCAACCAGGTTCTTCACCTCAGCGCTTCCCACTGGATTTTCTGCTTGGTCAGTCATGACAATTGATCAGGGAATTAGCTCAGCCTACCACAAGCCGGTTCTAACGTTTGATGCCAGCCATTGAGACTGCCCCCAGTTGGTTACGATTGCGCCGAAAGACAGCTCTCATTTCCAACACTCTTTGTCGAGCTTCTGAGTCACGTAGCAAATTCCATATAAAGCGCAACGCTCCGAGCAAACCCTCGTCGCGAATCAGCCGTCCGGGTTCCAACAAGCTCATCGGCGCCGTCTCCACGGATTGAACTTCAAACCCTACGGATTCCAAAAGGGAGCGCCATTCTGTTATCCCGAGCGGCCTAACACCGTGATGGACTACGCCTGTCAGCGATCTCTCGGTCTCTCTTTTCACGTGCTCGTCAAGACGGTCGGACATCAGACACATTTCGTGAATGCCATAGCGTCCGCCAACCTTCAAAAGCCGATGAGCCTCTCGCACAATATCGCGTTTAATTTCTTGCGTCTGCATTGTTAGCATAGCTTCGCCGTATACGACCGACGCACTATCGTTGGGCAGGCCCGTGTTGGAGGCGTCTCCTACGACGCACTGCTGGCGAGCTCCCTTGAGATAGCCAGCTACCAATTTCGCTGCCGCCTGGTCGCGCTCCACAGCGGTATAGGACTTCGGCTCCAGCTTAAGTGTAAGGCGGGCCGTCACGCCCATGCCCGGCGCAAATTCAATCACGTCATCTGTGTGTTGAATTTGAAGTGCGCTAAGCATACGACGCGTAAGCTGCATTCCGCCCGGTCTGAGCACGCGCTTACCCAAACGCGCCAATACCCAATGACCCGGCATCTTCTCGGTCTTCAGACCCTCACCAAG
>JALZOO010000353.1 GCA_030913905.1 Acidobacteriota bacterium | reverse complement strand
TTTGCTGGATTCGGCGAGCAGTTTCTGGCTGCCGGAATACCAGCCGACATGGCGTTTTCTCTTTTCGCACCGAACGCCCCGTTCTTCCCCAACGCACAGGCGTTCTTCCTGGATAATCCGGTGGCAGGACCGGTGGACATCGTACAGAACACCGGCACCCTGCGCTATAACGCGTTGCAAGCCGAAATACGCCGTCGCTTCTCCGATGGCCTTTATTTCCAAGCCAACTACACCTTCCAGAAGACACTTGGTAACTCTTCCGGTGGTGCGATCACGGACAACAACGACCAAACGCGTTTCGAGCCGAATCTCGACAACCTCAATCCAGGATTGGAATACGGGCGTCTAAACTACGACCAGACGCACGTCTTCAACCTAAACACGATTTACGAGCTGCCCTTTGGTAAAGGGAAGCGCTGGTTGAATAGTGGAGAATGGATTAACCGCCTGTTCGGGGGTTTCCAGATCACTTCTATCGTCCGCGCGTCCACGGGTGCCCCACTCAACTTAACTGACCCCAGCCGAGGCACTTTGAATCGCTCAGCACGCACGTCTCGGCAAACGCCGCAAACGTCGCTGACGAAAGATGAAATCAAAGACTTGATCGGTATCTTTGACACGCCTTGCGGGATCTTCTACATCAATCCCAGTGTCGTCGATATCAATCTTTCGAATTGTACAGGTACGGGACGAGCCTCGAGAGGGTTCGGAACTGCGCCGTTCCAGGGCCAGGTATTCTTCAATAACAACCCTGGCCAGAGTGGCGGTTTGGAACGAAACTTCATCAACGGTCCGTTCTATCTGAACTGGGACGCTGGATTAATCAAGAACATCCAGATTACGGAGAGAGTGCGCTTCCAGATCCGAGGGGAAGCCTTCAACGTGCTGAATCGTGCTAACCTGGCTGTTTCAGGCACTCAGCAACAATCACTCTTCAACATCAATAGCTCGACCTTTGGTCGACTGACGACGGGCTTCAGTCCGCGCGTCGTTCAGTTTGCGGGACGCCTTGAGTTCTAGCTTGTAACCGCAAACCCTCAACCTGGGCGCTGTCTTTTCGGAGGCAGCGCCCAATTTTTCTTCTGTCACGTTGCCCGGTTTCACTGATTGTTAGTGACGAGTGACGGAGTTATAATTCCCCCAATCACCCCTCGTTATCGGTCACCGACGCGGAGGCTCTGCCATGCAGCAACTTGTGAAAGGGTCGACCAACTGCCTGCCTGTTTTGGTCGCAGCCGTATTCACGCTGATTCTGTGTCTATCGATACCGCTTCACGCTCAACGAAGAATCATCTCTGAACAGGAACGTAACGAAAGAGACCTGGCGGAACGCGAGTTCTTGTTGAGAACACTCGGTAAATTTAAGAAAAAAGATCTTGAAGTTGGTCCAAGGGAGATGGACCTGCAGCAGATTAAGAAAGATTTCGAAGGACTGCAGTTGGCGAATAACAGCGTTCTTCGTGCTTTGGCGTCCAAACACGCGCTTGATCATCGACAAATTTCGACTGATGTCTCCAACATCCGGCGGCGGGCATCGGGCCTGAAAGCCCAACTTTCGCTCCCCCCAACGGACTCAGAAAAAAATCGCAAACATAATGAACCTCTTGACCAGCCACTTAGAGCTGCTCTGCTTAACCTCGACGCTTTTGTCATAAGCTTCGTAAGCAATCCCATCTTCAAAGACTCAGCTGTAGTTGTTGATGTAAGTCATTCGGCCCAGGCTCGACGTGATCTCGAGAACATCATCGACTTGAGCGAAAGAATCAGGAAAAGTCTGGCGCAACGCGACCGAACCCAGAAGGCGTCGTTAGCCAGGCCATAAGCGGAATCGAAATAAAGTGAATGGGCGTCGGCCGTATGGTTGACGCCCTTTTTTGTTTGGAGTCGGTAGAAATGCCCGGGTGAGACTATCTCAACAGAGCCGCCTGCGCACTCAACGCCAACAGATGCCAGCGTTGAAAGGTGCTGATTGGATCGTTCGGTATTACACGAATGTACGCGGTTTGGAAGTAGAGTCGCTCGGGAGCAATCCATTCGAGACGGACGATAGGATTAAACGACGCGGGGATAGCAGAATCGGCGCTCTTGTTATCGGCAGAGTTCTCTTCATTCTTTTTCCCGGACGAGTTCCTGGCTTCATAGCTCCGTGACGCTTCAATCAACCGGTCACTCAACCTGATGCGCGCCTGGGTTGGTTTGTTTGTAGCCGCGTCGTAAATCATCACGT
>JALZOO010000313.1 GCA_030913905.1 Acidobacteriota bacterium | reverse complement strand
GTCTCATAGGCAGCAATGAACAAAGGGTCCCGTGGTCTGAGCGTAGCTTCGGAAACTCGCCCGCTGCGCATCATCAACACATAAGCCAATTCAATCGGACTCAAATCCATATAGTCCCGGGCAGTTTCGAACCAACGCATGCTTTCGTATGCGGCCGCCTGATACTCCTCAATCACAGGGCGACGGGTCGATTCGAATTCGGCCAGCGCGGTTCCCACATCGCTGTTTTTTTGAAAACACTCGTGAAGGGCAATTGCGTCTTCAATCGCCAGCTTGGTGCCTGAACCAATAGAGAAATGGGCGGTATGCAGTGAATCGCCGAGCATTACGACATTTTCAAACGACCATCTGGCGTTTTTCACCAGTAGGAAGTTGATCCACTTCGAATTGTTCGTCAACAGCGGCTCTCCCTCGAGGTCTTTTACAAACACATTCTCGAGGTAAGTTCTCGTTTGCACGTCATCCATCGCCTCAAAGCCTGCCTTCTCCCATGTCTCCTGATCACACTCAATGATGAACGTGCTGGTCGACTTGTTGAATTTGTAGGAGTGGGCGGCAAATACGCCGACGTCGTTTTCACGAAAGGTCAGCGTTAGGCCGTGAAACAGTTTGTTTGTGCCATACCAGATGTAACGGTTTGGACGAACGTCCAGCGTCGGCATGAAATGGCTGGAATATTGTTTCCTGACAGTGCTGTTCACCCCGTCTGCAGCGACAAGAAGGCCGCAGGCCGCGCGCAAAGAATCGACGTCAGCGAGGTCAGTGTGAAAAAGCAAAACGATCCCAAGCTCGTCACAGCGCCGCTGCAGGATCTTCAGGAGCTGCAGTCGGGCAACACCTGAAAAGCTGTTTCCGTGGATCGAAATCCTGTCTTGTCGATGTACTACATCGACATTGTCCCAGGCCTGGAAGCTGCGCGTGATGGAAGCGTGAGATTCTTCATCCGCCGCTTCAAGATTCCGCAAGGTCTTTCCAGAAAAAACTACGCCCCACCCGAAAGTGTCGTCGGGACCATTGCGCTCGTAGACGGTGATCTCATGCGTAGGGTCGGCCTTCTTCATCAGGATCGCGAAGTACATTCCCGCCGGGCCGCCGCCGATGATGTTGATCTTCATAAAGCAGGAGAGGCATTTCTGCCTACGAATGGCTGTAGGAGCAGGGCTTGTCCCTGCCCGTCGTAGGATCCGCGCGCGCTGATGACGACGGGCAGCCACAAGGGCTGCCCCTACAAAGCCACGGCTTACTCTTTCAGGAGCTGGCTCGCAATGATTAGTTTCTGAATTTCGGAGGTGCCTTCGTAAATGCGCAAAGCGCGAACGTCGCGATAGAGCCGTTCAACGACGCTACCATGCACCAGTCCCGCGCCACCGTGTATCTGCACTGCCTGGTCGATGATCCGGCACGCTGCTTCCGTTGCGTAGAGTTTTGCTTCGCTTGCCTCGCGGGTGACACGAGCAGTCCCGGTGTCCTTCAAATACGCCGCCCGGTAGACAAGCAGGCGCGCCGCATCAAGTTCTGTCACCATGTCCGCCAGTTTTTCCTGAATCAATTGGTGCTCAGCGAGTAGCCGCCCAAACTGCTTGCGGCTGGTTGCATAACGAACAGATTCATCGAGCGCGCGCCGCGCCATACCGCAAGCCGCCGCGCCAACGCTGGCCCGAAACATGTCGAGCGTCCGCATTGCCAACAAGAAACCGTCGCCCTCCGCACCCACCATGTCTTCCGCCGGCACGCGACAGCCTTTGAACTCGATCTCTCCAATGGGATGATCTGAGATCATCGGTATACGCTCGACGACGCTGAAGCCCGGCATCTTCGCGCTTACCACAAAAGCCGACAAGGCCGCGCGACCATTCTCCTGCGTGCCGGTACGAGCGAAGACTGTGTAGAAATCTGCGACTCCGGCGTTGGATATGAACCGCTTGCGACCATCGATTACATAAGCGTCGCCGTCGCGTTGAGCTGTGGTTTTGATCGAGGCAACATCAGAGCCTGCGTCAGGTTCAGTCAAAGCGAAGGCAGCGATCGCTTTGCCTTCGGCTACGCGCGAGACCCAGAAATCGCGCACGTGCTCCGGCGCGGCCTGGCTAATGGCGTAGGTGCCGAGACCCTGCATCACGAAGGCAAGATCGGCAAGCGCAGAAGAGTAGGAAAGCGCTTCTCGAATTAGACAGATTGCGCGCGTGTCCAGCTTCGTGCCCGCGGATGCGACCGCGTATTCCAACACGCCGGCTTTTCCCAGGGTGCCGACATACTCACGCAAGCGTGCGTCAACGTCGTGCTCGTCGATTGCCTGCGACTCAATCTCCAGTTCGACAAACGAAGACATCTCGCCCGCGAGGGTTCGATGCTCGTCTTTAAGGAAGGGAAGTTGATCTATGAACTTATCCATGTTTTAGGAAGTCGAACTTAGTACTTTGTGCTTTGAACTTTGCACTCTACCTTCGCGATCTGCAAAGCACAAAGAACAAAGTACAAAGTTCAGAATCTCACTTAAATTTCGGCCCCCGTTTCGCGACGAACGCTTCGTACGCTTCCCGGTAGTCGGGATGTTGCATGCAAATAGCCTGCGCCTGCGCTTCGCACTCAAGAGCAGCTTTGAAATTCATGTGCAACTCCCGGTTGAGCATCTCTTTTGTTTTTGCCAGAGCGAATCCTGGGCCACGCGCCAACCTGGCGGCGAGCTCTTCCGTGGTTGCCGCCAACCGTTCGCCAGGGACGACGCGATTATACAAGCCGATTCGTTCTGCTTCCTGCGCGTCGATAAAATCCCCGGTGTAAAGTAGCTCCGTAGCTTTTGCGAGCCCGACCATGCGGGGCAGCAAATAAGCTGCGCCCATGTCTGCACCCGACAATCCCACCTTCACAAACAGAAAAGCAATCTTCGCTTCCTCGCTGGCAATCCTTATGTCGGACGCCAGTGCGATACACGCACCAGCTCCGGCAGTCGTGCCGTTGAGACTGGCGATCACTGGTTTGGGCAGCGACCGAATATTCTCAACCAGTTCACATGTCATCCGCGTGAACTCCAGCAGTCCCTCCATATCGCGGCTGAAAAGCTCACCAATAATGTCGTGCACATCTCCGCCTGAGCAGAAGGCTCGGCCTTCACCCGTGATGACCACAACCCGCACATCCTGTTCGTCGGCCAGCGCAGCAAACGCATCAGTCAGCTCGCGATAGACTTCAAACGTCAACGCGTTGAGCCGCTCAGGACGATTCAGCCTGATCGTGGCCACACCGTTTGCACTCTGTTGGTAAAGGAAACTGCTGGGAGTAAACATGAAGACTAAGGACTCAAGACGGCGACTGCTTCAATCTCAACCTTCGCCGCCGGGTCGAGCAGGCCACTGACTTCCACCAGGACCATCGCCGGAAAATGTTTGCCCATGCGGGCTCGATAGCGTTCGCCCACGCTGCGCGTATGTTCGATATACTCGAGCCGGTTCGTGATGTAGACAACCATCCGTACTATTTGTTCCGATTGTCCTCCTGCTTCTTCGACCACTGCCAGCACGTTAGCGAGCGCGCGATCAAACTGCTCGACGAAGTCTCCGCTGACGAGGGTTTGTTTCTCGTCCCAACCAATCTGGCCGGCGACGAATAGCAGTCTGCCTCCGGCTTCGGTCAAGACTCCATTCGAATAGCCGCGAGGCGCGCCGAGTGATTCCGGGTTGATTAATTGAAAGGCCATGAGTTTGAACAGGAAACGAACCAGCAAGTTATTAGATTCTGCCGTTTGGGGCAAGGGCAAAACGAGTAACGCAAACTGTTAGTTTGCGCAAAGCCAACAGTCAGGCTACTGCAATAACAAAGAAAGGCCGCCCTGTTGAGGCGGCCTTCCGAAAACTCGGTCAGTGCTGTAACGCAAACTGTTAGTTTGCGCTCTAACTTGAATGATTAGGTTAGAGGACCTTGTCGAGTCGAGATGCAAGCTGACCCGCGAGATTACCGTTAGGATCGAGCCCCCCGATGGGTTCACCAACGGGATTGCCTTCTTTGTCGAGAATGACTATCGAGGGCAACTGATCGACACCAAATTTCTTGGAAATCGTGCCATCGGGATCTCGAAGTACTGTCACCTTCAAACCGTATTTCTCAGCGAACGCTTTCAATTGGGTATCACTGGCGTAGTTCTTCGACTTCTGATCCTCCGACTCGGTACTTACCCAGTAGACCACCACGCCGCGATCGCTGTATTCATCAGCCAACTTCCTTACACCCTGCAACTGGGCCTTCGACAAGGGCAGCCAGGAAGCGCCAAACGCCAGTACCACGACCTCGCCGCGAAGGCTGTCGGAAGTTATTGTCTGGCCGTCAACGGACCGCAGTGAGAAGTCGACACCGGCACGATTCTGGGCCAGCAGGGAAGACCCCAGCAAAAGTGCCAGAAACAGGGCCAATAGGGGATTTCGTCTTGTTCGAACCATTTAGTCTCCTTCGCCCTTCTCATACAAGATGGGCAGGACATTAGATGAGTTCCTAACCCTTTTAGTTGGCGCAGCCGTGATTCTACTCCTTGAGCGGAACACGCGGTTTTATGGGCGAAACACCAAACACATCCTCGTGCAATGCGGCGTAATCATCCCACGTGTCCATATCGCGCGCAATGTAGGGGGAATCGACCGGGAGGCGCGTCACCTCCGCGGGATGGGCGTCAAACAAAGCTCTCAGCCCTCGGGTGGAATCAAGGGAAAGCATCTCTTCCCGGAAACGGTAATCGATTACAACGGGATGTCCGCCCCGTCCATGCCAGGTTGGAACAACTAAAGGCGCGCCCTTCTGCCAGCACCTGATTAACTTGGAAACGATGTCAGCGGGCACGGCGGCGTGATCGACAGGTGTGACGACCACAGCCTTCGTTGATGCGGGAAGTGCTCGGGTGCCGAAGGCGATGGATGTACACATCTCACTGGAAGAATCGGGATTGACGGCGAAGGTGACACACGCGTTGTGCAGGTGTAATTGAAGATCCTCGGCTCGGTGGCCCACCACAACGATAATCGTTTCTACGCCCGCCCGACGAAGGTTTTGAATGCAGTGAAGAATTACGGTCGAATCGCCAAAGGGAAGCAGCGGCTTGAACGCTCCCATGCGTCGCGAACGGCCGGCGGCAAGAATGATTGCAGCGACGTCAGTCATCAGTCTGGAGTCCAGAGTCTAGGGTCGAAAGTCACGAAACGAAAAATGGCTGTAGTGAACCAAGCCGAAAAGCTCCAGCTCTTTGACTCTAGACTGCAGACTGCCGACTCTAGACTAATTCGTTGAGCGCGCGGAGAGTGTATTGGCGAGCCATCTGTTTGCGCCAGTTCATGACGAAGTCTGTGTTGTCGAGCGGGCGAGCCTTTACGTAGGCGGCTTCTGCGGCGGCTTGAATCTGATCGTCGTGGAATGGCTTCCCAAGCAGCGCCTGCTCGGCTTCATCTACCACGACCGGCGACGGTGCAATTCCTCCAAGAACAATTCTGGCCTTGCTGACGACGTCGTCGATATCCGTCTGAACATAGGCAGCGACGCCCAGCACCGGAAAATCAAACGCGCCGCGGCGGCGCAGCTTTTGATACGAAGCTCTCCAACCGTTCAATGGAGGAAGATGGATGTCAACGAGCAATTCGTCAGGGCGCTTCTTCAGGTAATCGATTCCGTCGTCGTTGTAGAACCCAGCCGCATCAATAATTCGTTCGCCCAGTGTTGATACCAAACGAAACTTCGCGCCTATCGCTACCATCACCGGAACGAGATCGGATGATTGCACAGCCCAGCATTTTGAGCTTCCCGGCGCCACCCAACACACGTCGCCATCCTTCTTGAGGCAGAAGTTGATGCCTTTGCGCCACTCGTAATTCTGGTCGTAGTAGTTGCAGCGCGTATCGAGTAGGAGGTTGCCACCGATCGTGCCCATGTTGCGCAGAATCGGTGTGGAGATTGTGCGTGCGGCGTGGGCCACAACCGGGTAGTCACGATTGATGAGTGGATGCTCGACGATGTCTGTCAGCGTTACTGAGGCGCCAATGCGGACTCCTGACTTGCCGTCTCCGGTTATTTGGTTGAGCTCCGCCAGGCGCATCACAGAGATAACAGTCTGTGGCATCTGCTGGCGGCGCTTCATGTTTGGATAGAGGTCGGTGCCTCCAGCCACAAACTGCCCCTCCGGCCCGGAGCCGGCCATGATCTTCACCGCCTCCGCGATCTCTCGCGGTACGCGATATTCAAATTTGGGCAGACGCATCATGACATGGAACCAATATCTTCGACTGAGAAGGTCGTCGTTGGCGTAATCTGCGTCCAGTGATTGATCTCCGAGTCAAACTTGATGGTTCCCTTGTTGCTAAGCTCAACGAACGCTTTAAGGATATCGGTCAGTTTGTACTTCATAACCCCCGGGTCACCAACGGCCTCATCCATCGTTTTCTTGATACCGAATGGCACTTTCTCCACATACGAAGACACGACAGCCTTCAGGGTTTCCTCTCTGGCCTCGTGATCAACCTGTCTCGACCGGACAATAGCCTTGTCCACTACGCCTTCTAATTGTTCCTTAACAGAGCTTAACTGAGCATCGGTTTGTCCCACCCTGTCGACGATCCTAGTTAATTCACTCCTAATTTCGGTTCTGAGTTCTTCGACCTTCTCATCCGCATTGTTCTCTACCAAACGCTAGGCCTGCGCTACGGCCGCGGTTTCCGGCATCAAGCGTTTGCGAAAATCCGCGTACGTATCTCGTACCATTGAGAAAGTATCGGAATACTGCATTTGAAACACTTTTTCTAACCTATCTACGCTCGCACCTATCGCTCTGTTGGCTTCTTCGATTTTCTCTGAGCTATGAATCGACATTGTGTAGAACTTGAACGACAGCCATATTGCTACGATGGCCAGCGCGAGCGATGCCATTGAAGCTAGCAGCGCCACCGCTTGGAC
>JALZOO010000632.1 GCA_030913905.1 Acidobacteriota bacterium | reverse complement strand
GAACCGTATCCGCGACTTGATTTGCCGGATAGTGCGGGCAGGGTTTGCTGTCCAAATACTCTAGGCGCACATGCGGCTGAACAGTTCCTTTGTTGCCGTCGTACTCCAGGTAAACAACGCCAATTGGACAGGTTTCATGAAGACAAGGTTCATCACTTCAGGCACGTCAATGCCTGTGTCGAGCATATCGACTGAGACAGCAATTCGCGGCAAATCGTTCTTCTTAAACTTTGTAATGAGTCCATCTCCGTAGGAACCGTCGCGAACCCGCTCAGTGTCAGAAGTGATAACCTGCGCCATCTCTCCGCGATACTGTGGGTACATCTCTTCAAATACACCACAAAGCCGCTCGGCATGTTTCTGCGTCATCGCGAAAACTATCGTCTTGGCAGGAAACTGTCCGGACTTATCCTTGTGACAGACATCCATTATCTCTTCCCACTGCTTTCGAAGCGTGTCTTTGTTGCTGACGGTTTTCTCTAAGTCGGTGCCGGCATAATCCAGAGTGTCAGGGTCAATGCCTTGCTCGATTAACGCGTTCTTTTCCTCTTCAGTAAGGTCAACTCCGCGGATACCTTTTCTTTGAAACTTTGTTTTGGCCTGATAAAGGTTGAAATCGACGAGTACTTTGTCATCGACGGCCTGCTTATAGCTATACAGAAATGTGGGTTTATCAAGACAGTCGAATGCCAGGAAAGTATCGCGGTCGATGAAAGTCGCTGGTGTCGCGGTCAGACCGATCATTCGGCCGTCGAAATAGTCCATCACCTCGCCTAAACGGTTAAAGATAGAGCGGTGTGCTTCGTCAAAAATAATTAGGTCGAAAAACGCTGGTGAGAATGCGTGATAGCAACGACTGATGGTTTGCAGCGTAGCGACGTACAGGCGTTTGTCTTTATCGATGTTGTGAGTGTAAATGCGATCTCTGGGCTCGTGAGGAAGATGCGCCTTAAAGCCGTCTGTCAACGCCTGATCGACAAGAGCGTCGCGGTCGGCTAGGAAGAGAATTCGCCTGGCCTGATTTGTGCGAAGGAATAGATCGACAAGGCCCATGGCGGTGCGCGTCTTGCCGGTCCCCGTGGCCATCACAAGCAGGGCTCTTCGTTTCCGTTCTTCGAAAGCTTCGGCAATTCGGCGGATAGCCTCATGTTGATATCCACGGTTGACTATCTGGCTATTGATCGCTGTTTCACTAAGCGGCGTCTTGTTCTGACGAAGGAAGAGCAGATTCTCAAGATCTTCTGCAGAGAAAAAACCAGCGATAAGGCGTGGGGCTTCTGCTCCAATGTCCCAAAGATAAATATCGATACCATTCGCCATGAAAGCGAAAGGTTGAAAGCTTTGACGCTTCTCGATTTCCTTAATGTAGTGACGAACCTGTTCCTTAGCGACGCGCGGATCGCGGCTCATTCTCTTCGCTTCCACAACGGCTATTATTTCCCCGTTTGGTCGGTAGAGAGAATAATCAGTGATGCCATTCCATGGCTCGGCGCCTGCACCGTCCACAGGAATCTCGAACCCGACTTGTGACGGATCGAGCAAATTCCAACCCGACGCGGACAGCGTCTGATCAATTAATTCTTTCCTGGTGCGGGCTTCATTTCGAGGCAGCATTTTCGTTTCTGCGCAGCCGCTGGCCACTTGAGGCATTGCAAGGTTCGGGAGGGCACAGAATACAAGGTTCCTTGTATGGCAGCAAAGCCTCCGAACTGAATATAGAAGTCCATACTCTATTCCAGCTGAGTGCGCCTAATGAGGCGCGAGAATCCGGGGTTAAGAGCGGAATATGCGCTCTAGAAGTGGAAAGTCAATTGTTCCGCGCTTAAGATAGACCGAACGCGATGGGCCCAAGGGAACTAACGCGAGTCCGAGGACACGAGAACGCGCGCAGGGAACTTGACGGCGTTCCCAACATTAAGATTGTGCCGCTTGATCATTCGGTCGAGGGTCTTGCGATCGACTTCCAGAATACGGGCAGCTGCCTGCTTATTTCCACGTGTGTGCGCCAGCACCTTCTCAACGTGGCGGCCTTCAATCACCGATAGTGAGCACCAGTCTTCCAAGACCAGCGGGGCTGTTTCTCCAGGTTCCGCCGGCTCGAGACCTTGCGCCGGAAAATTCCTATGTTGCTGGACCCGCTCCGGCAAATCTTTGACACGAATCGTGCCGTCGCAGATCGCCGTCGCTCGCACTACGGCATTTTCCAATTCGCGAATGTTCCCCGGCCAGGGATAGTCTTCCAACAACCGGAGAGCTTCCAGAGAGAACTTCACCTGAGGACTCAAGGTGTAGACACGGTCGGCAAAAC
>JALZOO010000301.1 GCA_030913905.1 Acidobacteriota bacterium | reverse complement strand
CAACCGGCGTAGACGAGCTCAAAGTCTGTGCGATTGGCGAAGCTACAGCAGAGCGGCTGCGCGCTTTGAGAGTTCACGTTGACGTTGTTCCGCAGGATTTTAAAGCTGAAGGTGTTTTCACGGCGCTCGAACGATTTGTCGGCGGGCCGCAGGCTTTACATGGTCTCAATATACTGTTGCCGCGCGCTTCCGTCGCTCGTGATTACCTGCCAAAAGCACTCGAACAGGCCGGCGCGCGCGTCGACGTTGTGCCTGCGTATCGCACATCGCTTCCAGCAAACCTCGATCGCGGGCGTATGACCGCGATGCTTTCCGGCGGCGCCGACTGCATAGCCTTCACGAGTTCATCGACAGTTCGAAATCTCGCCCAACTCTTCGACACTCAGGACCTGAGCCAGGTACTCAATGGAGTTGTGATTGCCTGCATCGGCGACATCACGGCCCAAACGGCGGCCGAGTATGGATTACAAGTTACTGTGCAGCCGGCGCAGTTCACCATTCCGTCACTCGCTAGCGCCATCGCCGATTATTTCACGCGGTAACCAAAAACAATGGGCAGTAATCCGCAGATTACGCAGATTAGAAAACAAAAGAGGAACCTAATAATTTTTTGTCGACTCTTGATGAGTGACTGTTCTGTCTAATCTGCGTAATCTGTGTAATCTGTGGATAGCATCTTCGCCCATCCCACTTCATGCTAAACTGCCCGCCGATGTCTTTGTCATCACGCCGCATCCTCCTTGTAGCCACCGACGCAGAAAGCGGCACGGCGCTGCAACAACTAGTCAACTCCTGGGGTTATGAAACAATTCTCGAGCCACACGGCGCTTCTGCCGTTGACTCAATCCTCAAGAACGATCCCTCCGCGATAATCGACAGCAGTTACCTCGCTTCGAGCGAAGGCTTCGATGTGCTGCGCCAGGTTCGGGCGCAACAGTTTGACGTGCCTGTCATCCTGCTGGCAGAGAGCGGCACCATCGAGTTGGCCATTCGCGCGATTCAGGAAGAAGGCGCTTATCACTACTTCGAAAAGCCGGTCGATGACAACAAGCTTCGAGTGGTGCTCGATCGAGCGGTTGAACTCACGGAGGCGCGTCGGGAAAACGAACTGCTCCGTCGCCAACTTCAGGATCGAGGCGCCTTTGGAGAGTTGGTTGGCAACTCGCCGCCGATGCGCGAAATTTATTCGCTTATCGAACAGCTTGCGCCTTCTTCAGCGTCCGTTTTGATCACCGGAGAGTCAGGCACCGGAAAAGAACTAATTGCCCGCACGATTCATCAATTAAGCCCGCGACGCGACAAGCCGTTCATCGGAATCAATTGCTCGGCCGTTCCAGAGACATTGATGGAGTCCGAGCTCTTTGGTCACGAAAAGGGAGCGTTCACCGGAGCTGCTTCGAGACGCGCTGGATGTTTCGAGTTAGCCGAGGGCGGCACGCTTCTCTTGGACGAGATCGCCGAAATGCCGCCGTTGCTGCAGGCAAAACTGCTGCGCGTTATCGAAGAAAGAGCCGTGCGTAGGCTTGGTGGACGGAAGGAAATCGACATCGACGTTCGTTTGCTGGCTGCCACCAACAAAGATCCCGCTGAAGCCGTCAGCAGCGGCAGCTTGCGCGAAGATTTGCTTTACCGGCTCAACGTCTTTCGCATTCAACTGCCGCCGCTAAAGGATCGAAAGGAAGATCTTCCGCTGCTGGCCCAGCACCTGGTGGAGAAACTCGCGGAGAGACACGGTCGGCCCGCGCGGTTCATGAGTCCGGCGGCGGTGGAGGTGTTGCAGTTTCACGCATGGCCCGGAAATGTTCGCGAGCTGCGCAACGTCATCGAACGAGCAGTAATTATCTGCTCTGGTGAGCAAATAGAACGACACCACTTTGCGCCTTATCCAATTGACCAGCGCGAGCGCTTGCGAAGTGAGGATACGATCAGCTTGCCGGTGGGTACACCCATTGAAGAAGTTGAGCGCCAGATGATCATGTGTACTCTGCAAAAAACTAAGAACAACAAAACTAGCGCTGCCAAGCTGCTGGGCATCAGCCTGAAGACCTTACACAACAAACTCAATCTCTACCGCGGACGCGGACTGATGGGCGATATCGAAGATTCGGGCCAGTAGTTTAAGCTCGTATCGAAGCGACGATGCCGCCCGGTATGAAGCGACCCCAATTAATCCTGGACACGTTTCACCTCTTCAGGAAGATTGCAACTACGCGCGGGATTATCCGCCCAAACCAGGCAGCAATGGTCCGCACGACTTTAAACTCCAATCCCTGAAGTCGGACGGTCACAAGGCTGCCTACTTCGGTGGAACTTCAGCTCCTTTCTTTTCCATAAGTGGATCGGCGTGACGATGCAGGAGTTTCCAGGCGCCGCCTTCTTTTCTGAAGACTTGCGTGACTCGTAAGGCTCGCCGAGTCGGGTTGCCCTGGCCCCCGAAAAGCACGTCTTCTTGTCGCTCAATCGCCACGGTGTAACCCAGGTCACCACTGACCACAACGCTGATGTATTCGACATTCACCTTCGCCCCGCTGTTCTTGTATTGGGACGAAGCCCAATCGTACCGTGGGCCAACCTCGTTCCAGCCCTTTTCATAGCCCCCAAACGCTCCAAGTATCGTGGCGTCGTCGCGTTGCGAGGCATTCTGCTTCCACAGAGTGGGATCGCCCGTGAGGAAACGAGACTGCGCTTCTTCCCATTGAGGTAAGAATGCCTGCAGGGTCGAGTCGCCCGCGGCGCTTTGGCGAAGTTCGTTTTGCGCGCACCCGGACAGTGAGGAAACAAGAAGCACGAGCAACACTATTTTCTTCATGGCCGATCTCCTTATGTTTGAGCTGGCAGACGTTTGAGACTTGCAAGAAAGGACATCATCGTCCGCTCCGCATCACCCGTGATGTAGTTTGATGTTCTGATGAACTCGTCGATCAATTCAACATCCTCTCGCGTAAAGCTTCCCTTCGATAATGCTTTCAAGCGATCCATTTCCTGAGCAATCTTCGCCTGCTCTTCAAGCAGATAGTTGAACTGAGCATCACAGGCAGGAATGGGCGTCGGATAATTCCTAATTTCTTCATTCACCCGGTGTCTTTCGTTCTCGAGGCGATCCTTTATGCTCTTCCAGAGAGCCTGCAGGAGGGTCGATTCTGTTTGTTTGGTCATTTACGGTCCGGCTGCAAGCGTTCTTCATCCAGCGTGATTCAAAAAAGGCGACTCCCTCGAAACAATATAAGATAGCCGTGAATGAGCATTGGTATTGACCCAAGAACAGACGCCACAAATAAGACTGGCGCGTTTACCCTTTCGCTTTTTACAGTCTTCGCAAATAGCCACAAATAATAGGGGACATACATCAGGACGGCCGTTGCAAGACCCGGAACGTATTGCCCATCAACCAAGGCGCCGGCGATGTGCAGGATTGCATTCGCAAACATCAGGAAACTGAGCCACGCCATCACGAGAGTCAAAGAAAAGCTTGAGCGTGAGAACCATTCAATCCCAACAACAATCAGCGTGATAACCAGGCCAGAGATATTTACTCTCAAGAAAAGTCCGAAAGTTATGCCAAGTGGGACATGGGCATTGAACCATTCGACAAATCGTGGTAACTCCTCCAGGAAATGGCAAACAAAAATGAAAGGCGCCAGGAGAAGTGAGCGGGAAACAGTGTCTTTTACTCGAGTGCTCATCCGATGTACATCATCGCCGTGGCTGCCGGCTAGTCCTCAAAACTCTTAGACCTCTCTGCAATACAGCGTCTTTATTCTTCTGATTGGCGTTCAGTAACAAATCAATATGAACAGGTGGCACAAACTTCTCGCGCGGACTTCCATCAATGTGAAAAAGTTTTTCGGTAGGGAAAGTCGCGCCGATGCCTGTGTTCGGCAGACGTATCCCGGACGTTGCGCCCACGAGACGCGCCATCTCCGTTCCAACAATGGTCGCCCGCTTCATGCCATGCATACCGATCGTAATTCCTTCACCCATGCTCCCAGTCCAATGGTTCACCACGACTACGACGGGCGCTGAATAGGCAAACTCTCCCCTCGGTGAGACCAGCTCTATCCAACTTCGCTTCGTTCCGTACTGGCGCTCCTCAGCCGGAATGCTGTGTTTCTGATACTGCATGTCACGCCGTATGAAGCGGCCCATAATTCCACGGGCGACGGTCGTATTG
>JALZOO010000282.1 GCA_030913905.1 Acidobacteriota bacterium | reverse complement strand
AACGTAGTCTCTCGCAAGTCTTCAGCGTCTTTAGCAACCCCGGTAGACGAGAGGGCTCAATGCCGCTTTTAGTTTCTTCACCGGCCAGGTCAACCTGGATTAATACCTGAAGCTCTTCTCTGTTCTCTTCGGCACAAAGACGATCGAGCTTTTGGGCAAGCGACGTGGAATCAAGCGAATGTATGAAATCAAAAAGCTCGACCGCACGACGCGCCTTGTTTGCTTGAAGGTGGCCCACCAAATGCCAGCGGGCTGCTTTTCGATCAACCTGAGGAATTTTCTCCTCGGCTTCCTGCACACGGTTTTCGCCAAAATCCTGAAGTCCCAATTCCAGAGCTGACTGCACCACATCAGCCGGGTGTGTCTTGCTTATAGCGATCAGAGTGATCTCGCTGGGGTCGCGATTTGAGCGGATTGCGGCCGATGTTATTCGCTCTCGAACGTCTTCTAATCGTTCGCTGAGAGTCTGGAACTCGGCTGGTTCGTCGGTCATCTTCGAGACAACGGAATCAAAAGGAAACTGCAAGATTGTCTGCATTGCTGCCCTGTAGACTTACATTATCAAATTGATCGTGCCGTTGCATCGGCTAATCGTTTGGCGCAACCGAATTGATCTGAATGCGTCGATAACAATTAGTCGAGTTTCATCCGCTGCCAGACTGAAATGGCACGATGATTGTTGCAGCATTAAGAGACTCTCTCCAATTATTCAGGAAGTATTGACGACGAATCCAATACAGGAGGGGCGTTCATGAAACACCTGGGAAGACGAAATTTTGCAGTTGTCATAGTGATGGCTGTGATGTTTCTGGTAGCCATGCCTGCCACATCGTTTGGCAAAGACCGCGGGCGTCGACACAGACGAAGTTCAGACTGGAAGTGTGGCAAATTCGTAAATTGCCATGACGCACGCGATGGCCGTGTGGATGGCCGCGGCTCAAGACGCAATTCTCGGAATTGGCGCGACAGCCGCTGGTGGGACAACCGTGACGGCGATAGCCGTTGGCGTAACAGACGTACAAGCGAACGGCGTTGGTGGAATAGTGACTCGCACGACCGTTGGTCGAACCGCGATGGCGACAATCGATGGAGAGACACTAGCCGTTGGCGGAATCGCAACGTCGATAATCGCTGGCGCGACAATAATCGCTGGCGCTCACGCGATAACCGGTGGCGGTAGTCGTCATTTCGGTTTTCTCGGTGTAGCCGCGGTGTTCTCTGTGTCTCTGTGATAAGCATTTGCCAAAGATTCACCACTGAGACACAGAGGACACAGAGCACGCACAGAGAGGGTTCAAACTGACGCCTTACCCGGTTCGTTTCTTGACACTCTGAAACTGCATTCGCATAATGAAAATGATTCGCGGATGTGGCGGAACTGGCAGACGCGCAGGTCTCAGAAGCCTGTGATGGTGACATCGTGGAGGTTCAAGTCCTCTCATCCGCACCAATTAATTTAGAATTTTTCCGACTATTCGACTCTGATCCTCACTCTAATTCTTACATTACTGCGGCAAAGCTTCTCCAGGCTCCCTATTCCAAGTCCGACGATCAGGTTCAGTCGGGATTAGCTTCGTCTCAGAGCGGAGATATTGGAACAATCGCACGCGCAGTGCGTATTGAATGCTATTCTTAAGACTACTCACGCGCGTTCTTCGACACAGGTGGACTTTGAGCATTACGGGGGTTCAAATGATTGCTGAGCGAATCGACCGAGCCGAACCAGATAACCGACTGCACCCTGACAAACCCTCCCCAGCCACAACTTCGCCGCCGTTACGAGTAGCTGAGCAGTCCGCGCGCCAGCGAATTGATCATTTGATCGGACTAGCGCAAGCGTTGTTAAGCGAGGCGGAAATTCTGGCGGGCGACAAATCTTTCGTGGACGAATCGCGCCGGCGGGACGCGCTGAACATTGCGGAGGGGATTGACTTCTTTGATGAGATAAAGCGGTTTGAGATCAGTTTAATTCGCCTGGCGTTGGCCAAGACGAGCGGTCATCAGGCGCGCGCCGCTAAACTGCTTAACATCAATCCGACGACGCTCAACACAAAAATCAAAACCTACGGGATCGAGTATTAGTTTGACGGCGGATTAGTTCACGGCCTGCGAAGCATTGTCGGCCATCGCCTCACGCCCATCGGAAACGGTGAGTTGCTGCTCGTCAAAAAGCGTGGAGTTCACCAGAGTTTGCACCCAATATTGGCCCGCCGCCGGAAAAGTTACATTCACGAAAAAACTGATGTTGTCCGCAAACCCGCCGGGCGTAATTTCAAAACTCGTGGGTTGCGACACAACCACCGGATGTTGTCGATCGGGCGTCAGTATTCTTACCTCTGACAGATGCGTTCCCTCACCGCGCCAATGATTGACGACCGCAAACTTGATCAAAGATACGGGCACTTGCTGCACCATAATGTTTTGAAACACGCCCATGAAGGAAAGCTTGTTCCCTGCTTCCAGGCGCACATCGTCGCAAAATAACGTATAAAGCAGTTCTAGTTTCGGAATGTTATCTTCTTGCGCGGACATATCATCTCCTAAGTAGGACGGACTTTTGTTCCGCCCCTTCCCATTTATGGACAAGCGATGCCTGTCCTTACTCCAACATCTTCTTAAACGCCTTCTCGTCGACTACTGTAACACCTAGTGATGTTGCCTTATCAAGTTTGGATCCCGCTTCAGCGCCGGCAACGACGTAGTCGGTCTTTTTGCTGACTGATGAGGTGACGCGTCCTCCGCGTGTTTCTATTGCGGCTTGCGCTTCAACTCGAGTAAACGCGTCGAGCGTGCCGGTCAGCACAAACTGCCTGCCCGAAAACCTTTCGTCAGCAGGTTCACGCGACCTTTCCATCTTCGTTCGCACACCCGCGGCCTCCAGCCGACGACACAACTGAAGGTTGCCTTCGTCTTCAAACCAATCTCGAACGCTTTCCGCTACCGTCAGCCCTATCTCCGGAACATCGTCCAGCTCCTCAACTGTGGCCTTACTAAGGGCGTCGAGCGAACCAAACTGGCGCGCCAGCGTGGTGGCTGTTCGATCGCCAACGTGGCGCAAGCCAAGTGCATAAACCAGATTTGAAAGGTCGCGTTGTTTGCTCGCCTCGATTTGCGCCAGCAGGTTTGAGGCCGACTTTGTCGCCATTCTTTCCAGGCCAGCAACGTCTTCCAACGTGAGACTGTAAAGGTCGCCCGCATCCCGGACCTTTCCGCTTGCTACTAATTGATCCACTAACGCCTCTCCCAACCCTTCAATCCGCATTGCGCGGCGGGACGCAAAATGCAATAGCCGTCCCTTGAGCTGAGCGGGGCAATCGGCGGCAACGCAACGCGAAACTACTTCGCCTTCAGGCCGCGAGATTTCGCCGCCGCACACTGGACACTTCCTCGGCATCCGAAACACTTTTTCGTCGCCGGTGCGCTTCGATTCAATGACCTTGAGTACCTTTGGAATGACGTCGCCGCCCTTCTCAATCAGCACCCAGTCCCCAATCCTGATTCCCAAACGCTTCACTTCGTCAGGGTTGTGCAACGTCGCTCGGGAAACGGTCGTGCCCGCGAGACTCACCGGTTCCAGATTTGCCACCGGAGTTAATGCCCCTGTTCTTCCCACCTGCACCGTGATCGCAAGCACTTTGGTGGTCGCCTGTCGAGCTGCGTACTTGTAGGCTATCGCCCAACGCGGTGCTTTGTTTGTCGTGCCAAACTCGTCCTGCAATGCGGTTGAGTTCACCTTCACAACCAGGCCATCAATTTCATAGTCAAGGTCATCGCGCTGCGACTCCATCCTGGCGGCGAAGTCGATTACCTGTTCAATCGAGCTGCACAAGGCGCGGTTTGGATTGACTCGAAATCCTGCCTGCTCCATCCAATCAAGCGACTGCCAATGCGTGGCAAACGGTTTTCGGTCTCCCGCAAGCAAGTCGTAAGCAAACATGTCCAATTTGCGGGCGGCCACTTTCCTTGAATCGAGCTGTCGGATAGTGCCAGCTGCAGCGTTGCGCGGATTGGCCAATCGAGGTTGGCCCAGTTCTTCCTGCTCCGCATTGATTCGTTCGAATACTTTTCGTGGGATGAAGACCTCGCCTCGCACCTCGATCTCATTGGCGATAGGTTTGGCTTTTGCGCCTAACTTGAGCGGGATACTGCGAATGGTCCGCGCATTTTGGGTCACGTCTTCACCGATACGCCCGTCGCCTCGCGTTACGCCGCGCGCGAGAACCTGATCTTCGTAGTGGAGAGAGAGAGATAGCCCATCGATCTTCATCTCGGCAACGTAATCGAGCGGCCTGCCCTCAGCCAGCCGCTGACAACGCTGATCGAAAGCGCGCAATTCTTCAATGTTGTAACTATTGTCGAGGGAGAGCATTGGACGGCGGTGGACGACCTCGGCAAAGCCTTGGGCCGGCCGGCCGCCAACGCGCTGTGTGGGACTGTCAGGAGTTATGTATTCGGGGTGTTGCTGCTCGAGTTCTTGAAGCGACTCCAACAGTTTGTCGTATTCGGCATCCGAGACTTCCGGATCATCCCGGACGTAGTAGAGCTCTTCATGCCGCCGAATCTCTTCCCTGAGTTTTTCGATCTTTTCGCCGATAGATGCAGCTTTAGGCAAGCTCTATCTCCATCGCTGGTGAAATTAGCGGCTCTCTCCTAAGAATGGAAAAGCCAGGATTGCGACGCGTAGCGTCGCGGTGATTTTAGCCCGGCCTTTCAAGGCCGGGATGTGCGCATCCATCTTCGCCCCTTGCGTCGCGTCAGCGACGTTATGAAGAGAATTCGGCCTGTTTCATCCCGTCGCTACGCGACGGACACAAGCAGGGTCCCCCCTCAAAACCCGGCCTTGAAAGGCCGGGCTAAAGTCAGTTCGACGCTACGCGTCGATTCACTTCTGTACCTCGCCGACTTTTGAGGTAAGGCCGAATTCAACTGCGCGCAACTGTCGCTCGGCCCTCACGGATACCGCTAACTTTCGTCGCGCCGCTGTTCTGAGTTTCAACTGCGCCGAGCTGATGAATCACCCGGCCGATAAACTTGATACTCTGCAGAAAATCATCAACTCGAATGTTTTCATCCGGCCCATGCGGATTTGAACCCGCATAGCTAATGCCGAAAGACGCTACCGGCGTCGGCGGGGACGAAGCTCCGCAAACCGCGCCTACGGGTCCACTCGAAGGATCCATCGGATAGACCAGCGGCGCGACGCCGTAGACTTCCGAGGCAGCGCCTATCACCGCTTGTGCTACAGACGAACGTACAGACGACTTGGCCAGCGGCGCGTTACCGAGTTCGATAATTTCGATGTCCTTGAAGCCGCGCACATCCAAATGTGCGCGCAGCAGATCAAGAACCAACGGCGGAGTCAGGTCAGGCACCAGGCGAAAATCGAGACGCGCGATAGCCACGCTCGGCAACACAGTCTTGATACCGGCTTCGGTGTGCCCGGTTTGAATCCCACAAATCGTACACGTTGGACCAAAAATATGCTCCTTCACCAGCGCCGGTCCCTTCATCGATCGCACCCAACCACCAATTCGAAACTCACGCTTCAAACCAGCTTCGTCAAGTTCAATACCTTTGAGGGCTTCCGAGTCTTCGTCACTAATCGGAGCGACGTAGGAAGAAAACCCATCGACCGTAATCACGCCTTTTGGCGAAGTAATCGTGGCCAGCGCCTGCACCAACCGCCACGCCGGATTAGGCACTATCGCGCCCCATTTTGAGTGAAGGTCAACGCGTGCGCCATGTGCTCGAAGCTCGACGAACTGAATACCTTTAAACCCGAGACTGATCACCGGTCGTTCTTTGGTGTCTTTGTAACCTTCATCCCAGATGCAACCTTCAGCCATGAGTTTGTCGGGGTTTTCGGCGGCGAACCGATATAAACTCGGACTGCCCAATCCGTCTTCACCTTCAACGAAGAACCGCAGCGATACTGGTAGTTTGCCAAACGTTTTTTGGTAGGCCTCGACTGCCGCCAGTCGCGCTGCCAGGTCGCCTTTGCTGTTTGCCGCGCCGCGCGCATAGAGCTTCCCATCAGTGATCGTCGCCGCGAATGGTCCGACTGACCATTCACTTAAATGCCCCACCGGCTGCACGTCGTAGTGACCGTAAACCATGAAACTCTGCGGGCCGTCGCCACATTCACCGTAGATGATCGGATAGCCGTTGCCGACTCGAAACGAACGCGTGCCGATACCCACCCGCTGCATCATCTGTTCGACAGTTTCTGCAATGGCGCGCATGCCGGTGCCGCGTGCAGCGACGGAGGGCATGCGGCAGAGAACCTGCAGCCGCTCCGCAAAACTGCGTGCTTGCCTGTCTACATATCGATCGAAACGCGTGAAACTCATGAGTCCTGTTTGTACTGTCGCACCAAGCCAAGCCTACTGCCAATTGTCCAATACGTTGCTTTCATATAGCAGATAACGCGGCTGTTCGGCCGAACGCTCAAACCCCGCGCAAACTAATCCCGAAGCGAATGCATCCTGAAACTCACCTCGAACGCGCAACTGTTCCTGCTTTGCCGGCTGAGGCTTCTCTTTAAGCAGGCTGGTCCAATCAGCCGGAATCGAGATTATAAGGGCCGGTTTTGCCGCGATGGTTGCCTCGCCGCCGTTAGCCAGGTTAACAACCCGCCCGGATTTGAGGTCCCAGTTTGCAAACAAACGATCACTATCGATGCCCGGAAGTTCCGCTCCCTGAAGCATCGGACTGGTCACGTAGTCGGTGCCATAAAAATTCTCCGCGTAACTGCTAACAGTGACACCCAGCCGATTGAGATTAAAGTGCGCGTTGCGTGCCTGCATCGGATCCCAGGTCCATTTAACAAAGGCTCGTCCTTCGTCGATCACACGGGCTCGCTGGCTCCATTTCAATCGGGCCCCGACCCCTTTGTTCTGATATTCCGCAGCGACTGCCATCATATGTGAATAGCCAAAAACCTCCTTACCGCGAACCGCGGCGAGGTGGTGCACAAAACCCACTAGTCTGTCTGCGACAAAAGCCCCCAGGGTCCACCCACCGGCCTGCCGCGAAACGATCAGGTGACGGCGCGGCGAGATTTCCAACTCCGGAAGCCCGAAGACTTCGCGCTGCAGCCGCACGCAGCTATCAAGTTCTTCAATCTCGATACACTCGCGGATAACGATATCGTCCATCGTCGTCGGGGTTCACTATCTAAACGGAAGTTAATAGGTTGAACGCGAATGGGAAAGCGCGAATATCTGAACTACACATCTGGACCCAAAGGCGCGTTGGGCGTAATCCGCGTTTCCTGTCTTCGATATTTACGGCTTTGGCTGGCCTACCGGGATCTCTATCGTCGTACGCAACCCACCTGACTCCAAATTTAGCAGATCGACCTTCCCTTTCATCACTTGCAGCAAACGCCTGCCGATAATCACGCCCAGTCCATTTAGATCGGTTTTGCCGCCAGGCGGCGTCTGCTCCGGATCGAACACCCGCGAAATATCGTTAACCGGTTGTCCCTCATCTTCAATGTCGATTACCAGCAACGGACCGGCGAATCTGGCGTGGCTCTTAATACACTGTCCTTCCGTGCTCCGGCTGACCGACCAGGCGAGGAAAGTGTAGAGCACCTGACGCAACCTCCCCTGGTCGGAAACTATGCTGGTTATGTCCGGGGACTGATCACACTCGATCCTTACCCCTTGCTTGTGCGCAAACCGCTCAACGGCAGCACAAGCTTCACCCAAGGTCTCACGCAATGGAAACTCCTGGAGAAACAGTTCGCCCTGGCCAACCTCGAGACGTGACAGGTCCACGAGCTGGTTCAAACTGGTAAGCAGCTGCAGTCCCGAGTTTCGTATCTTCTGACAGAAACGTTGCTGCGGCTCAGTCAATTTTTCCTGATCCAGCAGAATCTCAGTAAAGCCAAGTATCGATGTCAGCGGCGTTCGGAGCTCATGAGACATTCGCGCCAGAAATAATGAACGGTAATGCGAAACATGGCGCAGCTCTCGATTGGCTTCTTCTAATTCGACGCTGCGTTGCTTTAACTGTTCGATCAAGCCGGCAACGCGTTCGTCCTCCCCATCGCCGCCGTTGTCGTTATTGCCTGAAACTATGTTCGTAACTCTCTTCTCAGCCATGGAAAATCGATGGATCGTTAGAGGTCGAAGCGCGCCAGCTTCTCGTTATGCAAGTCAATTGGTTCGGTAAGTTCAATATAAGACTGCCTAACAAGAGTGTCAAAGGCTTGCTTCTTTTTTAACTAAATGGTGCGTTATGATAAATCGCCGAAGGCGTTCAGCCTTCCCGGAGACACCACCAAAGACAACGCATGAAAGGAAAACTCACCGACCAACCGCTCGCCGAACTTATTCGCGAGATTTCGTCGAAGAATTTGTCAGGCACGTTGCGGCTTGAACACGACCGCGCGCGCACGGCTGTTTATTTTGAAGATGGGCAACTCGTGTATGCCGCTTCAAATGTTCGCACGCTGCGCGCCCGCGAATACCTGACGAGCCGGGGCCTGGTAAGCGAGAACGAACTGGCGCGGCTAGGAAACAACCTCAGCGATCTAAGTCTGACTAATAATCTTGTCGCCAATGGCACACTTAGTCAGGAACAGATTGACGGACTACGGCAAATGCTCGTTACGGACATCTTGCGCGTGTCTCTGCTTTGGACGGAGGGAACGTGGGAATTCGACGACCGCGCGCGGTTGGACGATCAAGTGAACATCCAACCGGACATCAACAACCTATTGCGTGAAGCAGCTCATCGGTTGCCGGCCAAGTTTGTCTCGCTCCGTTTCCGCAATCCCAACGAGGTAATTTTTCGGGCTACGGAGGTAGACAACGACAGCAATTTTCTCCCCGCCGAAAGTTTCATCCTTTCCCGGCTCGACTCTCCAACCAGAGTGGATGAATTAGTTTCAATTAGCGGGCTGAATCAACTGGACGCCCAACGGGTGATTTATGGTTTGGCCCTGAGCAGCCGTGTCAAACGCGAGTACTGGCACTACGCGTTTCGAGCGGATGCTGCTAAATCCGCCAAGGAAGTGACGGAAGTAAGCGGTGCGGCCCAGGTTACCGCCGGTCAACCGGCCGGCTCGACTCGCTGGGAGGCAAGGGACGACGAGATAGAGCTGGAGAGTTTTCTCGAACGATTGGCTGGTGCGGTGACCTATTACGAGGTCATGGACTTGCCGCGCACCGCTACTGCCGATGAAGTCAAGGATGCTTATTATTCATTAGCCCGTCGATATCATCCTGACCGGTTCCATCTGAAATCAGGAACGTCGCTGCACGCGAATCTCAGTTCCGCCTTTGCCAGAATTACGCAGGCTTACGAAACCCTGACCGATGATACTGCTCGCTCGGCTTACGATGCTTCCCTCGAGCGGGCCAGAAATTTTGCTGATTCAGCACCGAAACAAAAGGACCGTGTCACGGAGTCTGTTGACGATTTCGATGTTGATCTGGGTACGGAGAATGAAGCCGGCCAAGCCGAATACAATTTCCGGGAAGGCGTTGGAGCTTTGCAGCAGAAACGTATCAACGCTGCAATTAATCACCTCGCGGCCGCCGCGCGCGAAGCCCCGGATGAGGCGAGGTATCGCGCATACTACGGGCGCGCCCTGGCTGCTACGGAAAGAACGCGCAGGCTGGCCGAGAATGAGATTCAGGCGGCGGTTAAACTCGATCCATCAAACGCTCTGTATCGAACGATGCTTGCGGAATTGTATTTCGACCTTAAGTTTCACCGGCGCGCGCAAACAGAACTGGAGCGGGCGCTGGCTATCGATCCCAACAACGCGAGTGCACAATTACTGCAACGCAAGCTTACCAGGTCGCAAAAAATCGGATAAGGTTTGTTAGTTTAGAAAATTAAGATGCTCGCATTTTCCATTGATACCGAACGCGAACGCGACGCGCGCGAAGCTTACCTACAGCTGGCTGCGGCAGCGGATGAATTCGAGCGATATAAGCACCCGCATGCCGGCCGGATTGCAGCGATAGCGGACCGAATAGCCGACTCGTTTCACCTTGCTCCTCAGGATCGAAGATCGCTGCGCCGAGCTGCATACATGCACGACCTCGGCGAAGTGGCGATGGAACGCGACTATATTCAGCGCGCGGGTCCGCTCACCGACGAAGAACGCGTCGACCTGGCCCGGCATCCGGTGATTGGCGAACAGGAGGCGGCGCGAGCCAGCGCCGATCGCGCGGTACAGTTGCTGGTGCGTTGGCACCATGAATGGTGGAACGGCGCCGGCTATCCGGACGCATTGCGGCAAAACGAGATTCCTTTGGCCGCCCGGATTCTTCGCGTCGCGGACTCTTATGCGGCGCTAACCGACGCCCGACCCTTTAGGCCCGCAATGACAAGAGACGCGGCCCGGCAACACATCATCGACAGTGCTGCCATAGAGTTTGACCCTGCCGTAGTTACCGCGTTGCTTTCCTTGCAAGGCCTGGAGGAGATGCAGTCTTTCGCGGGAGCTGAGGAGCCGCCCGCAGCGAGCAGGGAAGATGATGTGACACTCTTTTCATCGTTCATGAAATGAGCGGTTCAGTGAATCGATAAATTTTTTAGGTAAGGAAACGCAATAGTGGCCTATCCGGCTAACGCAACTTTTCCCAATGGCTGGTTAAACTTCGAACTCAGCGTCTTGAGACGTTTGAAGTTTTCATCTGTCGCGCTTCCCTTTACCGGTGAGCCGGAACTCGCTTTGCAACTTAAACGTTGGGACACACGAATCGCAGCGAACGATCCGATGGGTTGGTCCCATATCAAAGCTACAGCTCTGCTGGAAAACAATTCCGACCAACTCAGCGACGAAGAAATCGATACGTTGGTAGACGATGCATACGTTCCTCGCGATCGGTTGGATAATCCCTCGCTTTCTAATTGGTTCAATGAAACGGACGCCTGGTGGTTCGACACCGTTCGATTTAACGCCGAGCGGCTCGAGATGCCGTTCAAACGTGCTCTTGCCCTAACTGTCGGAATGATGGTGGGTGATTACGTTCTTTCGTTCGGGGCCGACAGCTGGCATCTGCGCGAACCGCTTTCGCTCTCGCGAGTCTTCCGAAAGTTCGCGCAGACGTTGCCTGCTCTTTACGACAACTCGCTGCCTAACCAAGCCAGCAACCTGGACGTGCGCACGTTTGTTGCCGAACGGCGTCGCACCGATTTGCTGTTCCTGCGTCTGCCAGGTCCCACGGGGGCGCAACCCGCGCAACAAACCTCGCTGGCCTGGCGTGAGGAGTGGATTCAGGGTGGCAATGAGTTCTGGGATGCGATGGAAAAGAATCGGTCGGGAAAGCTTGGTGCTCGTGTGCAAAGCAAAAAGCAATACCTTGGGTTCGTAGAGGATTTGCTTCTGACTGCGGCGCACATTCCCGCCTGGGCTATCGCGCACACGGAGAATGGTTTTATCTCGAGCGAGGAGTTAGTAGAGACTGTCGAGCGGGTGCGGAAAGTCGATGCAGTATATTCGAAAGACTTTTCAGATTTACTTGGCGTACGCGCCTCGGTTATCACCGCCGGGACCTAGACCTAACCGATCTCTGGGAGGGGGACCTGCCCCCGCTCTTGATTCTTCAAAGCTAGATTCATCTCAAGTAGTAACTCCGCCGCGCATAAACTTGTAACCCACGCCCCTGACCGTCAACAGGTGAGTCGGTTTGGTGGGATCGTCTTCCAGATACTTGCGCAGGCGCACGATAAAGTTATCGATGGCCCGAGTGTCAGTATCTTCGTTCAGGCCCCATACGTCTTCCAGTATAGCCTTACGAGAAACGACCTTTCCTTCGTGTTTGATCAAATACCTGAGCAGGTCGACCTCCATGAGAGTTAGCTTGATCGTTTGTCCGGAGGTCCGCAGCTCAAGGTTTGCGAAATCGATCACCCGCCCGTCAATACTAAATTCTTTAGGCTCATGTCCACTCGCAGCCGTTGCATCTGCACTCTGGTCTCGATTAAACCATTCGCGGCGGCGGAGCAAGGCCTTAAGACGCGCCAGCAAGACAGACAGATCAAAAGGCTTCGGCAAATAATCGTCGGCTCCGGCCTCAAAGCCGCGCAGCACATCTTCAGGCCGTCCCCGCGCAGTCAACATCAGGATCGGGACAAACTGATCGGCTGCTCGAAGCTCGGAGGCGACTGTAAAACCATCTTTGCCCGGCAGCATTACGTCGAGCACCAGCGCATCGTAGCGTTGCTGTTGGTCAATCAGGATCGCTAAGGCCGATTCGCCGTCGCTGACGGTATTCACCGTGTAGCCTTCCGCTTCCAAATTGAAGCGTAAGCCGTCAGCAAGATGCTGCTCATCCTCCACTACCAGCACAGCGCTCATCAGTTCATACCTTTTCTTTACACGCGACCATTCACGCTCGCGGGAGTTGAATGGTGAAAGTGCTACCCTGCCCCGGACCTTCGCTTTCAGCGAACACACGGCCCCCATGCTTCTCAATCACTGATCGCACGATAAAGAGCCCGAGCCCGGTCCCCTTCACGCGCGCCATAACCCTGCCGGGCACGCGATAAAAACGTTTGAAGACGCGTTTCAGTTGACTGGCAGGAATTCCAATACCGCGATCGGCAACGCGCACTGCCACTCGATTGTTATCCAGGGCCGCCACTTCCACGGATAAGCGAATGTCTTTGTCTGAATATTTAACTGCATTGTCCAATAGATTTGAGAAGACACCGCGCAACTCGTCAGCATCTCCAGCTACTTTCGGATCTTCCCCGTCCAGCAGCTCATTGTAAGTAAGCGCCTCAGGGCCAAGGTTATATCTTGTGCGAGCAGTGTCGATACACTCACCTACTATCTCACGAACATCGACGATGGTGATGTTCAATGGCCGTCGTCGATGGCCGGCGCGGCCCGCACGCAACACCTGCTCTACGGTCTGCAGCAGCCGGTCGCTGTCCTTCAGCATGACGTCATAAAACTCTTGTCGTTGTTCCTCGGTGATGTCGCGGGCTCTCAGAGTCTCGAGATAAAGACGAATGGAGGCGAGCGGTGTTTTCAGTTCATGAGTTACCGCGTTTATGAACGAGTCGTGCTGTTCATTGCGCCGGATCTCACGAATGAGAAAAGTGGTGTTCAGCACCAGACCGGAAATAATTACCAGGAAAAAGATAATCCCGAAGACCAGCAGGGCCACTTCACGCGGGTTTAGCAGTATCCACCCGACGTTGAGAGCAATAGCCACCGCCACTAGACATGCGCCCAGAGTTATGAAGAAAGCAATTGATTTGCGGCGCCCGCTGACGGCCATGAGGCGATTGTATCAGGAGGAGTGAGCAGTGAGCAGTGAGCGGTGA
>JALZOO010000276.1 GCA_030913905.1 Acidobacteriota bacterium | reverse complement strand
ACTCTAGAGAGCGCAGCGAGTTTAGACGGAAAGATCTTAAATTTAGAAAACTGGATGCGGAAAAACAAACTTTAGAGCAACCTAGCGCTAGCGACGTGAGGCAGAATGCATGTAGGTGCGTCAGTGGAAGAAGTCGGCACCCAACGTTGTCACACGTGATACTTGCAGTACCGTCAGTCTGTGGCATCGCAATCCTGTTGTCGCTAATAAGCCTGCGTTTAGCTGCTCTGGGTTTGCTTTGATACCGCTGCTAGCTCGCTGATTAGATCCAACACGGGACAAAGCAGAATACAATCTTAAGGCGCTAACCAAACGCTGGCCTGGCCCGTTGAGAGAAGAGTTGATTCGGTAGTGGGACGATTTTGTGGCGTTCCCTTTGGTGGCCCTCTAACTCGATTCGCTCGATCATCAGGCAATTCTCCGTTTGGGGCGAGCGAGTCTTACGCTCATTGCCGTCTTCAAGGTTTCGGACTACACTGCGGTTAGGTTGTAGTACGCCCCCGCTACACCTCCATCACGCTTACCCACTTTGGAGGTGTCCAGATGAAAGCGAAGAAACTGACAATCGCAGTATTTAGTCTACTGATCGCTGGTTCAAGCATGGCGATCAATGCCCAAACGCGGAGACTTAAACCACGCCCAGTTCCCATTAGGGGTGTAGTTAAACAGGGTCTCGGTGGTGCTTTGATCGAATTTTTTAGGCCCAAGATAGCTTATGCTCCGACTGCGCCTAGGAGACGAAATCCGCCGTCTCAGCCTAGAAACTAAGCACTGGCAGCCAACACGTCTCGAGCGTCCAAACAGTCTTCGTTAGACCAGCAGCCATCGCTGGTGTGGGTCGAAGTGTGCTATGCATCCGGCAAAGGTTGGAATAGGCGAAGTATAGAGCAAGAGAGGAGAGAGAGAATGCTGGTATCCAATTCTCAGAAATCGCCGTACCTTCGATTCTTTTTCTTGTGCGATAAAGTTGTGCAACATGAGGACCGGCGGGTCGATGTTTCAGGGATTATCTCTGACTGCCTCTTTACGAATATCCAGCTCAAAATGCCGCCCAGCGAACTGACCGTTACGATGGTCGTAGGGATACACAGTGAGGACCGCTTTCGCACATATGCGCTTAGGGTTGGCGTGGAAGAGTTAGACAGGCCGGAAGTGTCAATATGGAACTCTCGGATCGGACTTATTGATGGACAATACCACCCCATAAAGACTCTGACCTATGATCTCACTTTTATGCGACCAGGCATCTTTTGGTTCAACGCTTATTTAGATGGTGATCTTGTTGGGCGGTATCCGTTGTCAATTGAGTACGCCCCGATAAGTGATTCGTAGTGATGGGCGGGATACGTCTCACCGGTTCGCGCAGACCGCCTTCCTGTCCAACCGGTCTAACCTTTATCGAAGGTGTGATGGACTTGTCTTTGTCTCCGGTTTCTGACATTGCTGGCGTCTCCTGTATTCCAGTAGTAAAATATTAGCCAGCTAAGCAGAATTGCCGGTTAAGGATCGGCGGCGGAAAGGCGTGGTAGCCCTCGCCGCTTTTGCTTTCTCAGGGGATTCTATTACTAATTAACACGACTATTAAGGAGATGGAAGTTATGTCAAGTAATTATTCTAGAAGATCAAATACAGAGGGTTATCAAGTACGACTCCAACGGCGCATCAATCTAGGTGAGGACCTCTTGCGTGCAATCCGAGCGACCTCAAATGGAATTGACGACCTAACCGAGCGCGACAGGAAGGTGACAGGATGGCTTACCGAGAACAGCGAAAAAGTGCGGCTTATTTACACAGACGGAAGCATCACTGAGGCTCTGCCCACGAGAACCGACATTGATCTTGGAGAAATCTCACACCAGGACATACTCGAACAACTTGATGCGATTGTCTCAGGTCAGATCAAGGCGCTACAGGCGCTGATCGAGGAAACACGAGCTTGGGATGGCAAGGAAAAAGTGCCAGCCTAATTGAATCGGATAGCGGAAAGGGCTGCCGTAAGCGGCCCTTTCATTTTCCAGACAACACAACTCAATCGCCGCTGTTATAAATTGCTCCAAAACAAATAATCGATCTTTTGGCAAAGGCACACAATCACCCCACTACCGCTGATTCCGTGTCATTGACATGTCCGCTCGCTTTGGCTTAAAAAACACAGCTGTCCTCGGCAGTTTGCGAGTAGAAACCACCCGACCGCCTTTTGCTCGTCATTTCTTCCCCCGCGTAATGAAGTCAGGCCACCTGCGGGTGGGTCGTAAATAGGAGACCACTATGAAACGCACTGTTCTCGTCGCAATATTATTAACCGCAGCCTTTCTCGGTCGCACCCACTCTGCCAGTGCGCAAGCCGGACACCAACACGACGGACACAAGCACGACGCATCCGAGAAGCTCGGGCAGGTCAACTTCTCCGTCTCCTGTGGCCCGCAAGCGCGGAAACAATTCAATCGGGCAGTCGCCTGGCTCCATTCGTTCGAGTATGAAGAAGCTGAGAAAGCGTTCACTGAAGTTACTGTCACCGACCCAAAATGCGCCATGGGTTACTGGGGCGTCGCAATCAGCAACTACCATCCACTCTGGGCGCCGCCATCCGCGGCAGAGTTGCAGAAGGGATTGAGCGCCGTCGAAAAGGCAAAGGCTGCCGGTGCACGGACTCAGCGCGAGCGGGATTACATTGCAGCGTTAGAGAGTTTTTTCAAGGATTATGACAAGCTCGATCACCGTACACGCGGGTTTGCATATAGTGACGCGATGAAGC
>JALZOO010000268.1 GCA_030913905.1 Acidobacteriota bacterium | reverse complement strand
TGCTGTTGGTGCAAGCCTTGCGCGAACGCTTTCTGGATGCACTGATCCTGGACATTCGCTCTCTCCAGCCTTCGGTTGATTTGAAGATCGAAGCATTACAAGAAATGGCCGGCGCTTTCATGTGTCGCCCAGGCCACCCGTTGGCCAAAATGAGCAGCGTGCCATTTGCGATGTTGCGAGACTATCCTGTTGCATCTACCCCTTTGAGCGATGAAGTGGCGCGGATTTTGATGGAGCGATTTGGCCCGCAAGCGCATCCCGATCAGTTGGTTAACCTGCGTTCTGAAGAAATTTCCAGCTTGCTGGATGTGGCGCGCATGAGCGATGCCGTGGTGTTGGCCATTCGAGCCTCGGCCCCGGATTTGGTGGAGCTGCCGATCTCGCCGTCCTTGAATGCCAAAGCGCGTTTTGGCCTGGTAACTGTTGCCTCGCGCACCGAACCGCCACTGCTGGACAAAGTGCGCGCACTGATGCGCGAAATATTGAGAGATTCAACTTCAACGCTACAGAAACCTAAATGCTAGCGAACGACGGCTTCCGGCCGGGTGCGGGTCTAGCGATCACTGAAATCATCGCCACATTGCCGACAATGAATGTGTTGATGTCAATGTCAGGTATGGAGCATGCAGTTCGAATAGCTGTATGTCAGGAGTCAGTCTTTATGCAGAGATGTACATAAAGACTGTTATGCAGAGTTCCCAGTTATGAACAGTTTTGCGTCAACACTGGCTGTCTTCACCCTGAATAGCCGAATTTGGCTGGCCGTTTAACTTTACATAATTTCAGGATCGGCGCATGAGTGGTGGCTTCACAACTGGAGACCACCATGGATCCGATCAGCTCGTTGCACCCCTTGGCCAAAGCCTGGTTACTTGACGGCCCGCTTGCCACTCATGTTGATGCCTACAAGGCGCTTCTTGACCGAGGCAGTTACGCCCCGCAGACCACTGGGACTTACATTGGCGCGCTGGCGCACTTTGCACACTGGATGACCCGATGCCACCTCACGGCCGATCAGCTTGATGAGGATTGCGTCAATCAGTTTCTTAATTTCCATCTTCCAAGCTGTGACTGCCACTCCACAGCGCTGAGAACGCATGGTGCTTTGAGTGCTGGACTTGGGCATCTGCTGGCGGTGCTTCGCGACCAGCGAGTGATCTCAGAACTGTTGCAACCCACCGGGCCAATCGCCGATGAGTTGACACGGTATGACGCACACATGCGCGAAGCCCGTGGTCTGGCCGTTGGCACTCGCAAGGACCGGCTGTACAAGGTGGGGCAATTTCTGCAATGGACGTTCGCTGACAGGGAATTCACGGGCAAAGAAATGCTGGTTGAAGACTTGCGTGGCTTCATCACCAAAGAGTTGGAGAGGGTCAATACGACTTCCCACGCCAAATCTTTGGCGGCTGCCTTTCGGGCGTATTTCCGTTACCGCCTCACTTGTGGGGATGAAGTGCGTGGCTTGCTTGGTGCAATCTCAACCCCTGCGCAGTGGACACTTGCCTCACTGCCCCGCGCCCTCACAACAGAGGAGGTCCAGCGACTGATGACGCATTGCGAGCAGACCTTGTCGTCGCCATTGCGTCTGCTGAGCATGGTTCGGTTGGCTTTGGATCTTGGTTTGCGCAGCGGTGAGATCGCCAGTTTGGAACTCTGTGATATCGATTGGCGCAATGGCACTGTGAAACTCAAACACACGAAGTCGATGCGCCAAGATATCTTGCCGTTGCCAGCAGCCACCGGAGAGGCTCTGGCTGAGTACCTGCGCCACGAGCGACCGACCAGTACCATCATCAAGACAATTTTTGTTCGTATAAAAGCGCCCCATGACCAGCCCATCGGGGTTGACGCTGTGCGTGCTGTCATAGGTCGGGCGTTGCGATGCGCCGGTATCGCGCATGGACGCAGTCATTCCCTGCGCCACACCTTGGCGTGTCGGATCGTCAATGGCGGTGGCTCCATCAAAGATGTGGCTGACATGCTGAGGCACCGGTCCATGAACACATCGTTGATCTACGCCAAGCTCGATCAACACAGTTTGGTCGAAGTGGCATTGCCCTGGCCGGGGAGTGCCGTATGAACGCCGCCGTTGATCTTCGCGCAAGGGTGCAGGAATTCCTGCGTGAGCAGCGCAACCTGGGCTTTCATCTCGTTTCATGTGGTCGGGAATTACTGAATTTTGCCAGCTTTGTTGAGGATTCAAAGCACCTGGGAACGGTAACTGTTGAATTGACTTCGCAGTGGGCACGAGAGGCCCATGGCGGCAACGTCAGTCCAGAAACGTCGGCCAGGCGACTGGTGAACTTGCGACCATTTTTACGGTGGTTGCAGCAGTTTGAACCGACTACCGAGGTGCCAGACGACTCAATATTCGGATCACTTCCGGGAAGAAGGACACCACACATCTACCGTGCAGACGAGATATTGGCGCTGATGCAAGAAGCCGGCAAACTTGGCCCATCTGATGGTCTGCGGGCAGCCACTTATGCGACGCTGTTCGGCCTGATTGCCGCGACCGGGTTGCGCATAGGCGAAGCCCTCGGGCTGGCTGATATCGATGTGGACCTGGCAGCGGGCGTGCTGACGGTGCGACGGACCAAGTTTGGCAAGTCCCGATTGGTGCCAGTGCATCCAAGCGTGATTGCGCCCCTGGCTGCGTACCGAGCGACACGTATGAAGCAGGTGCCCAACGCGGCGCAATCATTGTTTTTTGTTAGCTCGCGTGGGGTACGTCTTGGAAAGCCGCTGGGTGACAGGCAAGTCCACCGCATCTTCACCCAGTTGCGCAAACAGCTTGGCTGGGTTGATCGTGGCGGGCATGGGCAGCCACGGATCCATGACCTACGCCACAGTTTCGCAGTGAAGCGATTGACGTTGTGGCACGAGCAAGACGTGGATCTAAACCAACGCATGTTGGCTTTGTCGACCTACATGGGGCATGTCAGGATTTCACACACTTACTGGTATCTCACCGGTGTGCCTGAGTTGATGGCATTGGCCGGTGCCAGGTTTGAATGTTTTGCGTGTGCTGAGGAGTTTGATCATGAATAGCCCCACCATTTCACCCAGTTTCTCGGCCCTGGTGCAATCGTTCTTCACTGAACATCTGACACAACAGCGTGCCTTGAGTTCGCGCACCGTGGCGGCCTATCGCGATGCCTTTGTTCTTTTTTTAGACTTCGCGCAAAAGCGACTGCACAAACCGCCCACGGCGTTTGTGCTTGCCGACATCACGCCTGCGCTCATTCTGGCCTTTCTCGATCATCTGGAGGTTGACCGCCACAACGCAGTGCGCAGTCGCAATGCAAGATTGGCTGCGCTGCGCTCATTTCTGAAGTTCGCTGGACGCAGGGATGTCGCAGGTTTGCATGTCGTCGAGCAGGCGTTGGGTGTGCCGATGAAGCGATTTGAGCGGCCGATGCTCGGATTTCTCTCGCGCGACGAGATGCTTGCCGTAATCGGTCACCCCGGCATAGGCTGGGCCAGTCAGCGTGACTGCTTGCTGATGGCGCTGCTGTACAACACAGGTGCCAGAGTATCGGAGGTGATTGGCGTAAAGGTATCTGATGTTGTGCTGGATGCCTCAGCTTGCGTGCACTTGCATGGCAAAGGTCGCAAGGATCGTTCCGTGCCTCTCTGGCGTTCGACGGTCAAGGCGGTTCGCCAGTGGCTAAAACTCAATCCTGACTTGGGGCCTGCCTCGGCATTGTTGCCCAATCGCAGCGGTGAAGCGATGACGCGCTCCAACGTAACTCAGCGAATGGCCTTGGCTGTGCAGGTCGCCACCAAAACGATGCCCAGCCTTGAAAATCGTGCAATATCGCCTCACACCATAAGGCACACCACGGCCATGCATTTGCTGCAGTCAGGCGTGGAAATCAGTGTCATTGCGTTGTGGCTTGGACATGAAAGCCCGACAACCACCCATCAGTACATCGAAGCCGATTTGGCCATGAAGGAGAAGGCGCTGGCTCGCATACAGGATCCCGAGATTCCCGCACGGCGCTTCAGGGCGACAGAGTCATTGTTGGAGTTCTTGAAGAACCTGTAATTATGTATAGGGCTAAGACCTCGCGTTTTGTCCTATCCAGAGGAGGCGACCAACTCAACGGAGGCAAACTATTCATAACTGGGAACTGTGCATAACAGTCTAAACCTGCCATACCAAATCGGGAATCGCATCCATGGCGCGCTGCAACCGGCTCCAGGCTCATCGCATCAGCTCCAGCAGCGTGCGCGCCACCACTTTGGTGGCCCGGCGCAAATCCTCCAGCATCAGATGCTCGTCGGCCCGCTTGGCATTGCTCTCGAACACCGTGCGCGGACCGGCGCCGTAAATCGCGGCAGGAATGCCGGCGGCGCCGAACAGGCGCACGTCGGTATAGAGCGGCGTGCCTGAGGTGGGAATCGGCTCGCCGAAGACGGCTTCACCGTGTTTTTGCAGTGCCTGCACCAGCGCGGCGTTGCGATTGTCGGGCTTCCACGACTCGGCCAGCAGCAGCCGCCTGATCTCGATCGTGATGCCGGGCACGCTGGCCGCCGCTTCGGCAATCACGCGGCGCACCTC
>JALZOO010000265.1 GCA_030913905.1 Acidobacteriota bacterium | reverse complement strand
GCATCCGCAAGGAACGCGCTGCTTTGTCCAGTTCAGTCGTAAACGGCTGCCGGACCTGCAAACTGCCCGAAGTTATGTAGCCGACCATCACACGCGATCCGTTGGGAAGCGAGCGGATGAAGTCGCGGGTAATATCAAGTTCATTGCTCACCTGCGAGGTCAGATCGTCCTGAATAAGGATCGCCAGATTCAACGGTTCAACTACCCTGCTGTGACGTTTATCGTTTGAGTTGGCCGCAAAAGTCGCTGTAGCCGCCAGTGTCAGCACCAGCGCTGCGGCAAATGAAAATAATCTTCTGTAAAACATAGTTACCTCTTCAAAAATTCTCTTGTTCCGGGGTACTGAGTTTGATGCAAAACTGCAGGAAAAAGATGGCTTGATCGCCTGGTTTGGCAACTTGCCTTTGACCCTTCCGCTCAGATAAATTACTTCCTAAATCCGAAACACGGTGGGGACAGGCTTCCTGCCTATCATCGAATCGCAGGACAGGCGCTCATGCCGGTCGGGAGACAGACGGGACTTTCTGTCTTTACTTCGCATCTCTGAAAGGAACTCCTTTATGAAAGCCTACGCAACTGAATCAATTCGCAACCTGGCGGTCATTGGACACGGCGACGCAGGGAAGACGCAATTGATCAGTTCTCTTCTCTACGTCGCCGGAGCCACGCCGCGCTGGGGTAAGGTCCAGGATGGCACAACCGTAACCGACCACGACGAAGATTCCATCGCCCGCAAAATTACGCTTAATACTTCACTCGCTCATTTAGAACATCGCGATACAAAAATCAATTTCATCGATACTCCCGGTTACGCCGCGTTCGTCGCGCATGCGCGGCCGGGGTTGCGCGTGGCCGACTGCGCCATGGTCGTAGTAGACGCAGTAAAAGGCGTCGAGGTGCAGACGGAAAAAACGTGGGCCTATGCGAACGAATTCATGGTCCCCCGAATCATGGTCGTCACCAAACTCGAAAAAGAGCATGCGGATTTTGGCTCCGCGGTTGAGAGCGCTCAGCGAGCCTTTAGCCGCGCGATCATTCCCTTCACGCTGCCGATTGGAAAAGAGAAAGACTTTCGTGGCGTGGTGGACGTGGTCCACATGAAAGCGTACGAGCTGGGTGCTGATGGACAGGCGAAAGAGATCGACATTCCGGCTGAAGGTCGGGAGCTTGTGGATAAGACCAGGGAACGTCTGGTCGAGCTGGTGGCTGAATCTGACGACGCCCTGATGGAAAAGTATTTCGAACAAGGGACGTTGGACGAGGCCGACATCCTGCCCAACATCAATAAAGCCATCGCCCAAAGCAAATTGTGTCCGGTGTTCGCGGTCTCAGCCGAATCGCTGGTTGGCTTGCGAGCGTTGCTTAACAGCATCGTCGACTACGTTCCCGATCCGGCTCATCACGAGGCTGAGTATGGCCGTCCAGTCGACGCACGCCCTGATGCTGAAAGAATCGCGCGCAAGTACAGCGCCAGCGAGCCTTTCTCCGCCTATTGCTTCCGTACCATCGCGGACCCCTTTGCCGGCCGCATAAACGTCATGAAGGTCATCAGTGGAAAACTTCAGACTGATGCGACCGTGCTCAACTCGTCGCGCGGCACGATGGAACGGCTTGGCGTGCTGCACACAGTTCAAGGCAAGCAACTCGACAAGATTCCGGAGGCACGGGCGGGCGACATTGTCGCGTGTGTGAAGCTGAAAGAAACGCAGACCGGCGACACCCTGTGCGACAAACAATCTCCTATCGTTTACGACCCGGTCGAATATCCGGAGGCGGCCATTGCTTTCGCAATCGAACCCAAATCTCGTCAGGATGAGGAGAAGATTAGCGTCGCCCTCCACAAGATTCTGGAGGAGGACCCGGCGCTTCATTTCACTCGTGACGCTCAGACGAAAGAATTTCTGCTTTCCGGCTCGGGCCAGCTCCACGTCGAGACGGTGGTAGAGAAACTGAAGAAGCGCTTTAGCGTGGAAGTGACGCTGCATCCGCCGAAGGTTCCGTACAAGGAAACGATCACGCAGCGTGCTGAAGTGCAGGGACGTCACAAGAAACAAACGGGCGGCCGCGGCCAGTTTGGAGACTGCAAGGTTGTATTCGAACCATTGCCGCGAGGTGGTGGGTTTGTTTTCGAAGATAAGATCTTCGGTGGTTCAGTTCCGCAGCAGTTTCGCCCGGCGATCGAGAAAGGCATCATCGAAGCGGCGCAATCGGGAGCTGTTGCAGGTTATCCGCTGGTGGATTTCAAGGTGCAGTTGATTGACGGCTCCTATCACAACGTCGACTCGGACGAACATTCGTTTCGCGCCGCGGGCCGCAAGGCTTTCCGCGCGGCCATGGAGAAGGTGAAGCCATCCATCCTTGAGCCCATCATGGACGTGGAAATATCCGCGCCTCAGGAGAACAGCGGCGACATCATGGGTGACTTAAACTCGCGTCGCGGCCGTGTGCAGGGCATGGAAACAAGTGGTAAGCAGCAGGTGATCAAAGCCCAGGTTCCGATGTCGGAAATGCTCAACTATCAAT
>JALZOO010000253.1 GCA_030913905.1 Acidobacteriota bacterium | reverse complement strand
TAAGGTGGGTGACGAAACGAGTCCAGCTTAACTCCGCTCTCAGCTCCTCTGGATTTTCCCAGATCACCTGATATTCACAGCTCGCCCAGTTAGAAAGCCAAGGCTTCCTTTTTCTGGTTTACGTACACCTTGGCAAATTGGGAGGCTTCGGAAGCTTCTGTAGATCCCACAGGGGAAAAGGTAAATGAACAAATGACTATGAAACTTTATGTTGGTAACCTCGCGTTTGAAACGTCGAGCAACGATCTCCAAACACTGTTCGCGCAGGCGGGCACTGTCGAAAGCGTCTCCTTGATTGAAGACCGCGAAACGGGTCGCTCACGCGGCTTCGGTTTCGTCGAAATGTCCACCAAGGAAGAAGGCGCAAAGGCCGTCGAACAATTCAACGGCAAGGATCTTGGCGGACGTACGCTGAAGGTTAACGAAGCCAAGCCACGCGAAAATCGCGGCGGCGGCGGTAGCAACGGTTCGCGTTACTAATCGCGGTTAACATTTCATCTCTCACAAGCCTTCGGCGTGTTTATGCCGCCGAGGGCTTTTTTTATTTGGGCCAACATCGACCGAGGCTCAGTCCACGGTCCCGTATGTCGGCTTTGCCGTCCGATGTGCGGAAGGTCTTTGACCTTCCGATAAGCCAGAATTCAGTTCAGGGGGCTAGGCCCCATAATACCTTTATAGAATCGACACGGAAGGCCGTAGGCCTTCCGCACATCAGGCGGCGGAGCCGGGGCGAACAGGCTCTTCCTGCCACCCCTCGAGAGGAATCCAATTGGTTTGGATGGTTCGTAAATAGATCGGCTAAACTAATCTTTCGGACAAGACGGCGAGGACATTATGAACAGACGTTATTTTCTTTCATCTGCGTTGGCGGTGGGTGGGATTGCGGTGGTGTCGAGATTGCCATTCTCCCGCTCGTTCTCGCAGGGAAACAGCAATCAAGCCAGGAGTGGCGACAACCGGAAATTAAAGGGAGCCTACAAAGTGACGAAGACAGATGCAGAGTGGAAACAGGAACTGACGCCCGAGCAGTATGTAGTGACGCGGCAGAAGGGGACTGAACCGCCTTTCTCGAGCCCGCTCAACGACAACCACGAGCAAGGCACATTTGAATGCGTCGCCTGCGGCCTGCCCTTGTTTAGCTCGAAAGCGAAGTTTGACTCAGGCACGGGCTGGCCAAGTTTCTACCAACCCATCGAGAAAGAGAATGTGCGCGAGGAAGTCGATAGTAGTTTGTGGATGAAGCGAACGGAAGTGTTGTGCGCGCGATGTGATGCGCATCTTGGCCACGTGTTTGACGATGGTCCGAAACAGACCGGACTGCGCTATTGCATGAATGGAGTGGCGCTGAAATTCGTGGGAGAAGAATAATCCACAGATTACGCCGATTACACAGATTACGAAGGCAGAAGGCAGAAAGCAAAAGGCAGGAGCAGGAGCCACGAGGCAGGGCAGACTAAAAAACCTTCAAATGAAAACGGCTGACAACGCGCCAGCCGTTCCGTCAACCTCGATAAACTCCTGCTGCCTTCCTGCCTAGTGCTTTCTGCCTTCTGCTTCGTCCTAATTCTCAGTCTCTGTCAGGGTGGCGATGGCGTTGATCAATTCGTCTGGTTGGACAGGCTTGGGCACGAACATGTTGAAGCCAGCAGAGAGCGCGCGTGTGCGATCCTCTATGCGCACGTACGAAGTTAGTGCGACCGCCGGAATAGATGTTCCCTTAGAATCTTCAAGTGCTCGCAGTTTCTTAATCAGCGAATAACCATCTTCACCCGGCATTGCCAGATCGGAAACAATCACGTTTGGCGTGAACCACTCCAACACCTCGAGCGCCTCGCTTACTGACGCGGCCATCTGCACTTCGGCTTTCGTGTCCCCCAACATGAGGCTCAGTATCTGCAACGTATCGGGATCATCGTCAACCAGCAGCACCCTCACATCGTCGAGGGAAGGCAGCGAGGCAATCGCAGCACTCGGTTCTAGTTTTAATCGCCGACGCGGTTTCCGCTGGCTTGTAGGCTGAGGCGAAGGCGCCAGCGGGAGTTTTATAACGAACGACGCGCCCCGTGCCTCTCCTGCGCTTTCCGCCTTTATCGAACCACCGTGTAACTCCACCAGATGTCGAACAATCGCCAGCCCCAGGCCGAGGCCGCCGTGCTCACGCGTGGTGGTCCCATCGGCTTGCCGGAAACGGTCGAAAATGAAAGGTAAAAATGTCGGGCTGATACCTACCCCGCTATCGCTGACTCGTATCTGCAAGTCGTTGCCGGACCTTTCGACCTTCACTTCGATCCGGCCGCCTGCAGGTGTGAACTTGATAGCGTTTGACAACAGATTCCAAACCACCTGTTGCAGACGGTTTGCGTCTCCGAGCGTATGGCGAGCTAAGGGATCAAGCGTCAGCTCAAGATGGATATCTTTCGAGTCGATCGCCAGTTTCACAGAATCGATGGCAACGTTAATGACGGCCGCCACGTCGACCGGCTCATTGTTAAGCCGCAGCTTCCCGGTAATTATCCGCGACACGTCCAGGATATCTTCAATCAGCTGCGCCTGTGACTTGGCGTTCCGATCGATTGTGTCCATGGCCCGCGATATTGTCGCTTGATCCAAGCCGCCGCTTTTAATCAGATGTGACCAACCGATGATCGCGTTTAGCGGTGTCCGCAGTTCGTGGGAAACCGTAGCGAGAAACTCATCCTTCATCCGGTTGGCTGTCTCGGCTTCGGCGCGAGCCATCTGCGCCCGCGTCAGCAACTGCTCACGTTCGGCAAGCTGGACTTCCAGTTCGCTCTTTACTTGTCTCAGCGCTCCCTCGGCTTGCCGGCGCTCGCGGATTTCCGCTTCGAGCGACTTTGCCTGCTGCTGCAGTTGAGCAATCACACGCAAGCGAGCATCGGGACTACGCAAATCCGCATAGCTCTCAGCCGGGATGACGCGCGAATGAACATGGCAAACGTTGTCGTGTAGACCTGTCAACTGTTCGCCGCCCAGCGAATGCATTGGATAAGCGCAGAAGAGTGAAAAGGAGTGCGACTTCTGCAAATCATTCCAGAGCTCTTCGAGTCGAATCGCGCCGTTGTGATTACCTTCAGCCCAAAGCAGAGCGACCATCTCGCCGAAAGCCCGCACACGCGACCGCCCGTCTGTAACGGTTGCCAGAACGCTGCCCAGCACATCCCGGAATCGCGTAGGCTCCGGCGACCCGTCAACCATAAACTTCGCCAGCGTCTCGGCAGCATCAAGTGAGACATAGCGTCCGGAAGCTTTGGCGTTGGTTACATCTACGCCATTTGCGTGCAGCAGCTCATCAAGTCCGTCGCGGTGGGGCAGCGTAGCCACAACTATCGCGGCATCGCCGGCGTTGATGGCTGAGCCAATGAAGCCGCTCAATGAGTTGAGCAGAAATCCGTCAGCCTCATAGAACTGGACGAAGTGTTCCGTCGCGCTCATCTCGGTCCAATCCGTGCGCGGCGCGAGGTTCCAGTTGGCAAGGTTCTCAGAGCCCAACTGAATTGCACCATCAACTAAATCGCCGTGGCTATCTACTTTGATCAAAACCAGCCTCCACAGGTGGATCGTTCTACGTTAACGAGTCCGGTGTAAATCCTAAGAGTGAAGTCAGAAACAGTTATGACGTCGTCAAAACCGTTGCTTAAGGGGGGGGTGTCGAGTCTCGCCGGAACCAACCCATGAAACCGACGCTTACGGAGGACTGCTCATCTTAGCCGCCTTCCCCTTGTTAATCCACAAACAAATGGCTTGAAAGGCTGGGGAATTATCACATTTCTGTGTTGTGCCACGCCGAACGCGGGAAATGCTCTCTTCCCGTGAAGTCGGCAGGTTTTACCTAAATATTACTTAGGGCCTACTGGATTCGGTCTAGGATGAAAATCCCCGCGAACAAATCTGAAGCTGCGCACTGAAAGCAACTCTAACTGTCGGTGAAGGAGGAAGCGATGAAAGTCCTAATGGTCAATCCGGAGTTTCCTGATACTTATTGGAGCTTTCGCCACGCCCTGCCTTTCGAGCGCAAGCGTTGCGCCTTTCCTCCGCTCGGTTTGTTAACCGTTTCCGCATTACTTCCGAAGCAATGGGAACGACGGTTGGTGGATCTCAATGTTCGTGCGCTGAAATCTTCCGAGATCGAATGGGCCGACATGGTTTTTGTTACCGGCATGCTGGTGCAAAAGGAATCGGTGCATCAGGTAGTTGCTCGTTGTAAGGCGATGGGTAAGCGGGTGGTGCTTGGCGGTCCATACATAACCACGACGATCGAAGCGTTACCGGAAGTGGATCACATTTTTGTCGGTGAGGCTGAAACGACTCTCCCGCAGTTTGTCGAAGACCTCGAGCGTGGCGAGGCGAAGCGAAAGTACCAGGCGGTTGAACGGCCTCCACTCTCGGCAACGCCGGTTGCGGATTTTCACCTGGCCGATCTCAAGCGCTACAGCGCTATGTCAATACAGTACTCACGCGGTTGTCCTTTCAACTGCGAGTTTTGCGACATCATCGAAATCTATGGCCGAGTACCCCGGACGAAAAGTAATCCGCAGCTGCTGGCGGAATTGGATGCACTGCTGAATCTTGGTTGGCGCGGCACTGTTTTTATCGTCGACGATAACTTTATTGGAAACAAAAAGAATGTGCGACACCTGCTGCCGGATTTGGCGGCCTGGCAGGAAAGAAATGGATACCCGTTTCTGTTGTTGACCGAGGCGAGCGTGAACCTGGCCGATGACGAACCATTGCTCCGCGACATGCAGCGGTCCGGATTCCGGAAGGTTTTCCTCGGTATTGAAACGCCGGTTGAGGAAAGCCTGAAGGAAGCGCAGAAATCGCAGAACCGCGGCAACCTGCTTGAGTCAGTTAAAAAGATTCAAAGCTACGGTATGGAAGTAATGGCCGGGTTCATCGTGGGCTTCGACAACGACCCGGACGATATTTTCGAACGCCAGGTTAGGTTTATCCGCGACAGTGCTATTCCGCTGGCAATGGTTGGGTTGTTGACTGCGTTGCCTGACACACAGCTTTGGCGGCGCCTCGAGAAAGAAGGCCGCTTGCTTGGAGAAAGCACCGGCAACAATACCAACACGTTGCTAAACTTTGTGCCCAGGATGGATCCTACGCGTTTAGTCGAAGGTTATAAGTCGATCATGCGCACCATTTATAATCCGCGCGAGTTTTATCAACGGACGTTGGATTCATTGCGACTGACAACCAAAGACGTTCTGCTGTCCAGACGATACCACCTTAAAGACATTTCAACCGTAGCACGCTTGTTGTTTAAGTTAGGAATACTTGATCGGGAGAGAAGAGAATTCTGGCGCTTTTTTGCGCAGACGATGGCGACTCATCGTGACAGGTTTGCGGAAGCCATGAGCTTTGCGGCGGTGGGTTACCATTTTCGGAAGCTGAACGATGCTTATGGTGAGTAAGGTCGCCGCAGGATCTTACAGGCGGACTTTTTCTTCCTGGGCGGCCATGAGCCTCACCTTCTTTAACTCCGGCCCTTTAATGCCGAAGTATGTAGCCATCTGAAGTATCTGTCTGGGGCTGGCGAAGTCTTTGGGGTCGGCACAGAATTTTTCAAGCGTCGGGCCGAATTCACGACAAGTCATCGACTTGGGTATCTGTAGACCCAAACGGCAACTGCCATCCTGCTCAAACTGTAGACAGAAATCACAAACTTTCAATTGTGCCTTTCAGGATTGGTTGGGGCGCTTCGGAAAGATCCAGCGTGGTTTTCCAACTAGTCAGTGTCCCACCGGTATCCGCTGGAAGCACGTCTTGCCTCCCGGATCCTGCCACGAAATATCAAATACATAAGGCTTGACTTGTCCGTCCGCCGTTTTCAGCCGGGCCAGTTGATCGGCATTGCCATCAACCGGTTTCCCATTAATCCAGGTCTTGTGAGGTATCACCACGTTCTCGTTGGGCCGAACAGTTCCTACAGGCTCAAACCTGATGTGGGCCTGGGATGGACCACCGGGAGTGGCTTCATCTTTGAGAAACACCGTCAAAATTTCCACAGAACGAAGGGTAGCGGCGGTTGCGTTAGTAAGCTGGAGAGCTACCTCGGACCCCGAATCTATGAATGTAAAAAGAAAAGTCTTCATAGTTTCTTGCCTTTCGGCCTCACGACCTTCTTACGGCGAACTTTTTGATTGTTATCTTGGGTCATCGTGAGTATATCGCCAGGCTTACAGTTAAGTGTTTGGCATATCTTTTCCAAAGTTTCGAAATTGATTCCCAGCGCTTTGCCTTTCTTCAGACGCCAAAGCGTGGTGTGGCTAATGCCGGTTTCCTTTGCCAACCAATAAAAGGTCCGGCCGTGCTCTGTTAGCAGCTCGTCTACTCGAATCTCAATCATGGTCATCGCCGGTTGCACAGTCCTATTTACCACATACAGCAAATATTGTCCATCCGCCATATATTCTGCATTTGACATATACCCCACCCTGCCGTAAAGTCGAGGCAGTGATTAATCTTTACATAAATGAACGACGCGCCGGAGAGGTGACCGTCCTGGATCTTAAGGGACGGTTGAGAGTGGGTGGAACCACCGTCGCCCTGCACCGAACCATGCGTAGTCTGATTGAAGAAGAGAAAACCCTCGTCCTCTTAAACCTGAGCGGCGTCACATACATTGATTCGTGTGGTCTTGGGGAACTGGTTGCCAGTCACGTCACGCTCCAGAAGAAGGGCGGCGAACTGAAGCTGCTCAATCTGACGGAAAGCCTTCGTGAAATGATGACCCTAACAAAACTGGTGGACATTTTCGATGTTTACGAAAACGAAGCAGACGCTCTCGTAGGGTTCGCCGACCACGAATCAACAGTAAAAAAGCCGCAACTCTCCTTCGTCTAAAATTAATCGGCCACCACCATGAAAACCGTTTTACTAATCACCGTGCTTGAGATTTTTGTCGCAACGTTATTGCTTGTTGTCTGGCGTTTTAAAGGCGCACATTCGAAAACGCCAGCGGCTGTGATTCCTCAAACGAATATTCCGGTTGGCAATAATATGTCCGCGGAATTTTTGAAGCGCCGTGCGGTCGACGATTCCCGTTGGTCTTTCATCAATAGTTGGAAGGTCGCGCCGCAGGGGGACGACAGAATGCCAATGCACGGCGACGCTGCTTCCGGTATTGGCTCCGTTTCGGCTGGTCGCTCAGTCGCTCGCCGGAGACACCAGGCGATGTATAAGGAATGGTCGCAGCATCGTCACGACTAAGCACTCGCCGACGAATGTTCTGGCAAGCATTGCGCCGCCACTAATCAAATTGAGCTTAAAGCTCAGGGACAAATCATGAGTTACGCGCGAAAGAACATTAAGAATCTCACAGTATCGATTGCGGGCATCGTTGGAGTTGTCGGACTCGCTGTCTGGCAGTTTTACCAGTTCGTTAACTTTAAGGACGCCAACGGCATCGCGCAGGGTGGCAGCATGCATCTATGGTGGGCCATTGCGATGGCCGTTTTTGCATGCATTGCCGGTGTCCTCGTGTTCTCCGTTTTTCTGAAACACGACACCGAAGATGATCTGCACATTACATCGTCACCACGGTCCGCCCGCAGTTGGACAATAAAGCAATGAACAGTTTGTATGCGATGCGCCGGGCGAATGGTGACTGGTTTGCGCTGGATGACCACGGGAGCTTCCGCGTCCCTCTTTTTCACAGCAGTAAAGCTGCGATGGTGGCGCGTTCACAAGATAGCAGCATGGAATGTTTTAGAGCGGTCGCACTCGATGCTGACGCCTTGGAGAATCTGACAACGACCGATGAAGGCAAAGCATGCTTTTGGCTGGTGGCAGATCCGTTGATGAAGCTTAGTCTTGGCCGTCCGCTCGATCGGCAGCAGCTCGCAAGCTTGATGCAGAACGGCAACGGGCAACCCGGACACAGCAAAGGCAAGCCATGATTTGGTCTTGCCATCACTGTGGAACCGTGTTGCGTTTGTGGAAGGTCAAATGCCCAAACTGCGGAAACTCAGGCGTGAGTTGGTTGCAGCTTTTCGTCGTCGGGGTCGTGATGTTACCGGCGCTCATTTTTCTGGTCAGAGCGTTTTAGGATCGATTTGGAAATAACGTCCAACAAAATCAACGAGAGAAGGACTTAATGGCTAAAACAAACAAGGCAGACGGGAACGGATTAACGAGCAAGGCAAACGGCAAGGTTTTGACTGGTGTGGCGAATGAAGGTACGTGGCCCGGAATAGATTCGCGCTTTCGCCTTATCATCGTGGCCGGGCTAAGAGCGAAACAGTTACTACACGGCTCAAAGCCGCGGGTCGAGGCCAACAAGGCAAGACGCAGAAATACAAGCATTGCGGTCGAAGAAGTGAAGCGGGGACTGGTCCCATTCACGACTACTGACGCAATCCCGAAACCCAACACCATTGGTGCCGGCTTGCAGGTGATTTAGGGCAACCGACGCAAGTTGGATTCAAGCACACTTGCAAATGGTTCGCGTGAATGAACGTTTAGGAAAACTCGAGGTCGTTAGATGAACGGGTTACGACTGTACACCAAGCTGAATGGTCTTAGCGCCACCAACGGCGAGAATGTGTTTTACAGCAGACGCGGCAATGGACCGTTTTATCGCTGGCGCTATGAAGACATAGTCGGCCAGTGGCGCGTCTCTCGAGTAATCGATCCTGATTTCAATCCGCATGCGCTCTCCGCAGCGCCCATGAAAGCCGTGCCGGCTACATTGCAGACCAGACTAAGCCAACACTACATGGAATAAACAGGACAGCTTGTAACCGGAACGATCTTGCTAAAGAAGCCAGATCGCCTTCGGCCAGGCCTCTGCCCGGACACGCCGGCGTTGAATTCAGGGAAGCACGCATTGGTTTCAGACTCATCGTTCAATCTACATCGCACCCCCACCCCGCACTGGTTTTCCCAGCTCAATTGGACGCACAGTTTTCTGGTCGTGAGTTTACACGCGTCCGGACTGCTCGCGTTTTGGTTCTGGCCGCGGGCGGTTGATGCGGCTCTGTTCGTTGGTTTGTATTGCGCGACGACCCTGGCGATCGGCGTCGGCTATCACCGCCTGCTGACTCATCGCGGCTTCACATCTCCGCGGTGGCTAAGACGTGTGCTGGCCTGGACTGGCGCCGCAGCCCTGCAGGGAGGACCCGCGCGCTGGACGGCTATTCACCGCCGTCACCATCAAATGGCAGACAAACAGGGGGATCCACATTCCCCAATGATGGGTTTTTTGCATGCCCATGTTGGCTGGATAATGAAAAGAGATGAAAAGGAAGGCAGCGACTACCGCGAGTTGGTGCCGGACGTTTCGGGCAACGATCCCTGGTTGCGCGTGTTGGACTATAAGATTCTGTTCGTCTTGCCCTGGTTATTAACGGCTGCGCTTTGCTACGCAATCGCCGGCTGGCGGGGCGTGTTGTGGGGGACGGTAATCAGAACGTTGACACTGTGGCACCTGACCTGGAGCATAAACAGCGTGTGCCACGTCCTGGGCAAACAACCTAACCCGACGTGCGACGAGAGTCGAAACGTTTGGTGGTTGGGTCTACTGACTTTCGGAGAAGGCTGGCACAACAACCATCATGCGCGTCCCGCCTCCGCCCTGCATGGCTGGCGTTGGTATGAGGTGGACATTTCGGGTTACGTCATTCGCGCGATGGCCACCATAGGACTAGTACGCGACGTGGTGAGACCTCGACGGCCCATCCATGAGCCACACTAAAGACTGGCAGCCTACAGAGACGACTACTCATCAAGATCACGTTATCGCGCATGTCTTAGATGCGACGGTTCCCGGGTATTTTGTTTTCGATGAGGCGCTCTATATCTTGCTGGACATCGGGTTCATCTGGACTATCTTTTTGGACGGACAGATGACTTTGCTGCCGCATCCGGTCGCGATCAGCGAGTTGGACATAGACCAGCAAGGGCGGGACGAAATCAAGGCTGATATAGATCTTCTCCTGGGTGACGACGCGCCGCTCGAAAAATTGTCGCGCATGAAGCTGCCTTCTCTGAACTTCCGCAGCCAGATCAATCAAATCAAAGACGTCAAGTTTTTCGCTCAAGGTGACGACCGTCGCTTGCTCCTGGAGTGCGAAGAGGCTAATTTGGCAATTGAAACATCCGTGGCAACGGCTGAATTCAACGTCTATGAGTGCTGAAGAAAACGATCCCAAGGCTGAATTAAAAGATGTCGCCGAAACGGAGCATGAGTACCTTCATGAACGGTTGAGGCAAGAGTTCGGCAGGGAACCTACGGAAGAGGAATTGGACGAATGGTTGCGCCAGCACACCGAAGGGTACTGAACATCACCTAGTTCTGAGTCCTGAGTGCTGAGTGCTGAGTCCTGAGTGGGTAGTGAGCTGAACGGCTCCAAGCAATCGACAAATAAAAATAAGGGCGTCACGAATCAAGATCGCGACGCCTTTGGTTTCTTAACGGGTTAATCCTCAAAAGAACTCAGCACTCAGGACTCAGAACTCAGGACTCAGCACTTAGGACTCAGTACTCAGCCTTCAGCACTTTCCCCTATCCCATCGCTACGATCTGGTTATCTACCTGCTTGACACCGCTGATATTCCTAATCATTCGTTCAATCTGCGTCTTGAGCTGCTCGCTCTTTACGGTACCAGTCAGCGTCACTTTGCCGTCCAGAACGGTGGCCGTAATGCTCAGAGTTGAGAATGTAGGATCGTCCGCAATCTTCTTGTCGATGGCCATCTGTATCGAGCCATCCTGTGAACCGGTTGAAGCTGAGCCACCACTCGGCGCCGGTTGATTAATGATCACCGGAGCTTGTTGTCCGACAGGCGCCGGTTGCTGAATTATTACTGGCGGCTGTTGCTGCGGGGCAGGTTGCTGAACGATAACTGGCTGTTGTGCCGCCGGTTGCTCGCTGAGGTTCGCATTCGCCGTGTCCGTCGATTGTCCGTTCATCAAAAACAAGACAACGATCGTTATCAGCGCAATCGCGACCACCACGATGACACCCACAGTAGCTCCGGAAATTCCCCCTCGATCATTACTAACCGCCTCGGTATGTGTTACCTCTCGACGCGAGGTTGGTGTTTCCACAACCACTCTGCTTCTCCTCGCCTGCTCATCGTCGTTTGCCATAATTTCCTCCTAAATGTTGAGGCGAAGTAATCCGTCAGAAAAGATGGAGATTCGCCAAGCTCCGAGCGTGGTTGAGCAATACTTATTCCCAGTGGCTGCGAAATCAAGAACCCCACAAAATCCACTGCGAAATCACAGACTTTTCAGGGATTGCCAGGCCGTCCCGATCTGTCAGCTTGGCAGAGCGCGTATGGTTTTGAGTCTGGGCCGTGGGGTGTTGAGTTGAGTTTGAGACAGTCGGGAAGAGCGTGAATCGTAAATCGTAAATCGAACCCGAAAGTCGGTAAGCCTTCGTTTGAATCGTAAACCTGCGGGGGACTCTCACTCTCTTGGTCAGTCACGTACCAAAGGTTACTGCTTCGAAGGTGACCATTGGCTAATTAGGATCGAGTTCGATTTACGATTCACGATTTACGATTTACGATAACTGCATATGACAACCGCAATCGTTCATCATCCAATCTTCAAAGAACACGACACTGGTCCCGGTCATCCGGAATCGCCGTCGCGTTACAGCGTTATCATGCAGGCGTTACAGCAGGACGCTCAGCTCTGGCCACAGTTGCTGGAAGTGAAGGCGAGGCAGGCGCCGCGAGGCGACGTGCAGGCGTGTCATACGCCGCAACTGTATAAACAGATCGAAAAGGTTGTCAGCGAAGGCACCGGTTATCTCGATTCCGATACCGTCGTATCGATGAAGTCGATGGACGCAGCCTTGCACGGTGCGGGCGCGGCTTGCGAGGCGATAGATCTGATCATGCGGGGTCAGGCGACTAATGCTTTTGTGCCGGTGCGACCCCCGGGCCATCACGCAACGGCCGAACGTGCCATGGGATTCTGCCTCTTTAACAACGTGGCCATTGCGGCTCGATATGCGCAGAACCATTATCCGGAAATTGAACGCGTCGCGATTGTTGATTGGGACGTGCATCACGGCAATGGGACGCAGGGAGTCTTCTACGACGATCCATCTGTCTTCTTCTTTTCCACACACCAGTATCCTTGGTATCCGGGAACGGGTTCGCGAGGCGAGAACGGGATTGGACGTGGCGCAGGTTACACGCTGAATGTGCCTCTGCGCGCGCGAACACCAGCGACTGAGCACCAGCGCATGTTCGACGCGGGGCTCGATGAAATGGGTTCCAAATTCAAACCCGACCTGATAATTGTTTCCGCCGGTTTCGATTCTCACAACGGCGACCCGCTCGGCCAGCTGCTCCTCGAGGATGAGCACTTTGTTTCAATGACTCGCACGTTAATCGATTGGGCCCGGGACGCCTGTAGTGGGCGCGTTGTGTCGTGCCTGGAGGGTGGGTACAACCTGGAAACGCTTGGGCAAACGGTTAGGGCGCACGTGACCGAGCTCGCTGTCCATCGGCCTTAGATAAGCGCCGAGAGCACGTGACGTCTGCCACACGGCTTGAGCAACAAGTGCTTCACATGGGGTCGGCTCTAACCAAGAGAACTGTTTCGGCTGCTTTCACTAGCTTAGCGTCTATTCAAGGAGACCCGGTCGCTATCGCTCCCGGTTCTGATACCGCTATGCGTAAATATTTGAACCGGAGGTCACGGTGGAGTAAACTCGCGCCACTTAACCATTTCGGGCGCGAGCACCGTAGGCGCAAGGTTTGAAAGTCGCTCTTTCAAACCTTCGAATCAACAGCCAATCGAAACGGAAGATCAACTCCGCTGGCGCTTCGAAGAGCAAAGAGAGTGGGCGCCTCAAGCCACCTCAGGAGAAACAGTGACATGCCAGATATCGAGATCACATGTGCGGAATGTGGTAACACATTTCCGTTCACCGAACGCGAGCAGGAATACTACCAGGAACGAAATCTGACTCATCCGAAACGCTGCAAACCGTGCCGGGATGCGCGTCGTACAAACTTTGGCGGACCAAAGGGAGGGAGTGAACGCCAGAGATTTGAGATTACCTGCGATCAATGTGGCAAGAACGACACGGTGCCCTTTAAGCCTTCTAGTGGCAGACCCGTTCTGTGCGGCGACTGTTTTAGCGCAAATCGCGCAGCTCAGCCAAGAACGTGAGTTCGCTGGTTGAACTAAAGTAACTCGTCCATCCATACCACAAGTTTCGAAACAAGACGCTGCTCGAATGCCGCGCTTCGGTAGCAGTAGAGTGTGTCCGCGTTGAATATGAGCTACGAAACCATTCAAGTTGAGATGCGTGATGCGGTCGGGGTGATAACACTTAACCGGCCGGAGTCGCTTAATGCTTTGAATACTCAGGTGGGCCAGGAGTTTCAAGGCGCTATCGCTGAGCTTCAGGGACGCGGTGCGCGCGCGATGATTCTGACGGGGGCCGGGCGTGCGTTTTGCGCGGGCGGCGATCTGCGGGAGATGCAGAAGATTGCCGAGCGCGAAGGGAAAGTGGAAGCTTTTTTTGACGAGCCCCTTCGTTTGCTCAACGAATGCATACTGCTGATTCGACGTACGCCCGTGCCGATCATCGCCGCCGTTAACGGCGCCGCTTCGGGGGGCGGTTGTAATCTTGCGCTCGCGTGCGATTTTGTTATCGCGGGCGAAAGCGCGCGGTTCAATCAGGCGTTCATCAAAATAGGACTCGTGCCTGATTGTGGCGGAACCTTTATTCTTCCGCGGCTGGTAGGTTGGAAGCTAGCTGCGGAAATGATGATGACTGGTGATGTGGTAACAGCGCCCCGGGCACTGGAAATGGGAATGATTAATGCGGTCATCCCGGACGGGGAGTTGATGGCCCAGGCTATGGCGATGGCCGAGCGCTTGGCCCAGGCGCCGACGGCGGCAATCGGGCATATCAAGGAACTGCTGGAAGCGAGCGCGACTAACGACTACGCAGCGCAACTAGACCTGGAGCGAAAGACACAGATTCAAGCCGGTAAAACGAAAGATTTTAGAGAAGGCGTCACGGCGTTTCTTGAAAAGAGATCTCCAAAGTTTGTAGGCGGATGATTGGTTGATCAGTTTGATAATCGCTAGCCGCCAATACGTCAGGCGGCTTTTTTACTGTCATTGAAAGAGTTGATTGGACAGAGCTTCTTAGCCTGCGAAGCAGGCGATGGCGTAAAGCCTGGGGTGGAGCGAAGCGGAACCCCAGGTTTGGAGAACAAAAGGAACGTAGCCCGTGAAACGGGCGAGAGTTTGCATTAGAGACCGCTTACGCCCGCTAACGCGGGCTGATCTAATTTGCGCTATTTGCCCTGGGGCTTACGCCCCAGGCTTTATGCTTGTGCCTGCTTCGCAGGCTTCCGACTTGGAATGGACTCATTAACTTACCTCCAACTGCTCCGAACCAATCGTTCCTTCAGACGATTGTGGTGGGGGCAGGTCATTTCCGAACTCGGCAACTGGTTCAACTTCATTGCCGGACTGGGATTGGTGCGGGTGGTGTCCAACGGCGATCCGGAAGTCACCACGATCATGCTGCTAGTGCGGCTGGTACCGTTCACGTTGTTTGCCCCGCTGGCCGGCGCTTTTGTCGACCGCTGGTCACGACGCATGGTGATGATTGTCAGCGACATTGCGCGCGTAGCCGTCGCATTCGGTTTCCTGCTGGTCCATCGCCCCGAAGACCTGTGGATTGCCTACGTCTGTACGGCGCTGTTGTCCTTCTTTGGGGCGTTCTTCGAAGCCGCGAAGAACGCGTCAGTTCCAAACATCACCGGAGAGCGCGACCTGTTGGCTGGAAACGCGCTCATGTTCTCGTCACGTTTCCTGTTGATGGCGTTTGGCGCCGCGTTAGGCGGGTGGACGGCCGCCACCGTTGGCTATCGGGCAGCGTTCATTGTCAACGCCCTTTCATTTCTGGCTTCGGCATATTCCATTTGGCTTATTCCGGAACAGGAAACGAGGCAGGTCATCGCGGCCCGACCTGCGGATGGAAACGACAAACCCAAGGCGAGCTACTGGTCAGACATTCGCGAGGGCTGGTCCTACATAATTCATCACGCACCAGTCGCGGCGATTATCGGGATCAATATCCTGTGGGCCACTGGTGGCGGCGCCATCAACTTGATTGCGGACCGCCTGGGCGGAATTGTTTTCGCAGGACAATACGGATTCAGCGGAGACACCGCGGTTGCGACCTTTTTCTTCGCTGGCGGCCTCGGGCTTTTTATCGGGATGCTCATTGCACGGAGGGTTGGCTCTTATTTTGAACTGCGCGGCAAAGTGCCCCCGTTCATCGGTTGGAGTCTGCTCGTGCAGGGACTGCTGTTTGCGATGATCGGGTTCATGCCCAATCTGTGGCTTGCCTGCCTGCTTCTTTTCATGAGTCGCATTCTGCTGGGCGCGGAGTTTGCGGTTCAGGAAACTCTGTTGATGCGACTCGTGCCTGACAATTTGCGCGGACGCGTTTCGACGACAGATCGGGCTACGGAACTACTGATCTGGAGTCTCTCGACCGCGGTTGCCGGGTGGTCACTTCGCGCCATCACGCCACGGACCTTAACAGTTATTTGCGGGCTGTTGTCTGGAACATCAGGAATAACCTGGCTGCTGTTGTTTCGCCTGGGAAAAGTGAGGCTTCCACGCAGGTTCAGGGGGGAACTTCTACGCGAGTAAGAGCGCGGTTAGTGATTCAGCTCAAAAGTAAAACGCCTCTCATTAGCACCGTGGCTTCAGCCCGGTGATCAGTCAATGCCGAAGCAAAGGAAACCGTTTAAACGGTTTCGGATTCTGGTGGAGTTCCGGATCCACCGGGCTAAAGCCCCGGTGCTAATGAGACAGAAGGAGAAACGAGGAGCAAAAAAAGAGGCGCACCCATGTGCGCCTCTACTGAATAAATTTGACCGTGGATTAAGCGTCAGAACGCGAGTGAATCAGCCTGCGAATGCGGTCAGCGAACAGCACGTCGATCTTGCGAGGCTCGATTAACGCAGTCACTTCGCCGGCGCCCCAAATTGGATGGCTCATCGTTTGGCCTGCGCGGTAGGTGCGCTTCATATCGTAAGGTTCGCTGTTTACTGACTTCGAACGTCCGCGCGTCAACTTTGCCCCGTTTGAGAACGAACCACGCGTTCCACACTTCGGACATGTGACTCGCGAGATCAATCCGCGCTTGGTGATCGAAGCAACGACGTGACCGCGTTCCTCCTGACACACCGCGCACAATTTCTCCACTCTATCTCCGATCGCATAAATCGGTTTCTCTGGTTTCTCAATAGTCTGCTTTTCCATAAATCCCTCTCTAGTAAATCGTGAATCGTAAATGGTAAATAGTTACCAGCGAGGCGTGCGGTCATTACGTCCGCCACCGCCGCCACCATATCCGCCCCGGCCACCGCCACCGCCGCGATTGCCGCCATAGCCGCCGCCGCGACCGCCACCACCGCCGCCGCGATTACCGCGATCTTCGCGTGGCCGTGCTTCATTGACCGTCAAATTACGGCCATTCAAATCGGTGCCATTGAATTGTTGAATTGCCTTCTCGCCCTCTTCCTTTGAAGCCATCTCCACGAAGGCAAATCCGCGGGAACGCCCGGTGTCGCGATCCTCAACCACGGTTGCGGATTCCACGGTGCCAGCCTGCGCAAAGAGTTGCTGCAAATCCTCGCTCGAAGTCTGAAACGAAAGATTCCCTACGTACAGTTTCATAGCCATAGCAAGAGTTTCCTTGCCCGTTTGGGGCATTAAGAGAAGCTTCGAATCAAAGGTGGCTTCGTAGTAACGGTAGCAGCGAAGGCTTGCTTCGGGCGCTCACTTGAGCAGCTTCTTCAGATTTTCATAGCCCGCTCTCGTACCATCTAACGCCGAAGCCAGTGCAGGCGTGGCGCATCACCGTCGACGCAGGAGAGAAGGAAAATGGTAACTAATAATGCCTGATCTGGGGGGCGGTTGCAAGTTAACGAGACGGCGTTCTGGGCCAACTCATGAGGCATTAATACCCGCTAAAAGGCTGCTTACACAAGTATTACAACCGTTGTCTTCGCGACTTGTTACGATGGTTGTGCAGTTGGTCGACGACCGACTAAGTCAATTTTCTGGAGACCTGATGAACATTCAAACGAGCAATCCTAACAAGCGTGGCGCCATCAGTTGGAATACCACGATATTCATGATCATCTTTCACGCGGCTGCGGTCGCTTCTCTTTTCATGCTGAGCTGGAAAGTCGTTCCGGTGACACTATTGTTATGGTGGGTGTCCGGGAGTTTGGGAGTTGGGATGGGGTTTCACCGCCTCTTGACCCATCGCGGTTACAAGACGCCGAAAGTCGTCGAGTATTTTCTGACCTTCTGCGGCTTGCTGGCGCTCGAAGGCGGCGCCATCAACTGGGTCGTGACTCACCGAATCCATCATGCGAACACCGACGCGCCTGGTGATCCACACACGCCGCGCGACGGCGGTTGGTGGTCTCACATGGGTTGGATTCTTCGCGGCACAGGGCAACAGCACGAAGACAGCGTTATGCAACGTTACGCTCCCGACCTGATGAAAGATCCTGTTCACGTCTGGATGAACCGGTTGTACTGGGTACCTTTGACACTGAGCGGTATTGCACTGCTCGCCGTTGGCGGCTGGCCTATGATGTTCGTCGGCGTGTTTCTTCGCGTCACTATCGGTCTACACTTTACCTGGCTCGTCAATTCGGCGACGCACATGTGGGGCACTCGACGTTTCATCACAACTGACGATTCGACCAATAGCTGGTGGGTTGCGCTGTTAACGTTTGGAGAAGGCTGGCACAACAACCACCACGCTCATCCGCGCGCGGCGAAACACGGTTTGAAGTGGTATGAAATTGACGTCAATTGGTATGGCATCCGCGCCTTGCAGCTCTTTGGTTTGGCCAAAGGAATTCGGCTGATCAGCCATCAACAGATTATGGCCGCCCGCGAGGTTCAAGGGCTGCGTAAGGCAGCCTGACCAGTAGGCAGGAGCAGGAAGCAGGAGCAGGAGCAGGAGCAGGAGCAGGAAGCAGGTGCTTCCTGTTTCTTTTTATCGCCGCCTCCTTTCTACTATTCCTTTCTGCTTTCCGCTTTCTGCTCCTGCCCCTGCCTCCTGCTCCCGCCTCCTGCCCCTATTTCTTACGGCTTTGGAAAGATTCCCAGGAACCTTCCCTTTTTCTTCTTCTCTTCCGGCTTTGCCTCGCTTCCACCTTCTGCGATCACCTCTTCTTTGACCTTCAAAAGAGGGAGCACCGCAGCACGGTAG
>JALZOO010000252.1 GCA_030913905.1 Acidobacteriota bacterium | reverse complement strand
CGGAAGTAGCGGCGATAAAGTTCGCGGTCGCCGAGACGCGTGCGGTAGTCTTTCGTGGCTTTCTGGTAGGCACTGAACTCCTGGAAGTTAGAGTGCCTGCCATTCGCGCGGTCATTACGGCCTTCTTTGCTGCCTTCGTTGTAGCCCGCGTTCAGAGCAGTTTGCCGCAGGTCGAAAGAGCCACCCCAGTTCGGGTAACTATCCCAGTTGCGGCGATCCTGAGTGCTAAGGGCGTGCGTGCGCGCATGGCTTGTTGCCATTGAGGCGAGCCCGACGCCAAACAGTAACGTGAACCCCAGGATAACCCCACCGATCTTCTTCTCTATGTGTCTTTTCTTCATATCAGACTCCTTTTTTGCTTGCCATATTATGTAATGCGGCAGCCAGTTCCAGCTCGCGATTAGCCGTTGACACCCTAATGATTGACGCGACCAAAAAAGAATGAGCCTAACTCAGTCGCGCTCGCCGGTTCCGGTTGGTTAACTCCCAGCTCTACGGCTCGAGTGTCTATTCAACTCCGCGATCAATCTGGCTGCAGTCCGCGGTGGCTTAACGTTTCCCAGTACCACCTCCTGGTTCGACATTTTTCTGCCGTACATGTCCTTATTTGCATCGTCGTCGGGTCGCAAAGTCGCACCGTCGAGTGAGACACCGGCGAATAGTCCACGCGCTCGCGAATAGCTGAGAAGCTCGGCGTGAAGCTGCGCATCGGTCTTTGCCGAAGAGGTGCGGCCCACTGGACCAGCCGCCACCGAAGCATCGCCCCCGATGGTGAATTTGCTGGACAGAAGCTTATCGATGGCACCCTGGTTCATCAGCAGCATTACGACATCAGTTTCAGATCCGCCAATTTGGAACCCAACACTGCCGCCTTCCACTTTCACTCCACCGGGTGCCGACCAGCCGCGCCCGTTCATGTTTCTGCACAAGATAAAGCCTCGGCCGTATTTGGCCCCAATGATGAAGGCGCCTTTCTTCACGTTCGGCACGATCACAGCGCAGGCTGCCTTGTCCAGGAGATCTTTCGGGATACCTTTGTCGGGCGTCGCCATGACTTCCCTCAGTACATCAGCCGCGGCGTTGAGCCGCTTCGTGGTGTCACTGTCGCTTTTTGCATGAGCGGCGGATTTGCTCATCCAGGGTCCTGAACTCATCACCAGAGCGATCAAAGCCGCCGCTAGCATTAACTTTGTTACTCTCATCTCTTCCTCCGTAGATCCAGTCATTCCGCTTTTAGTCTTGTAATTGCGAGGTTAGACAAGCCTGTTGTCGGTTTCCGGGGACCGATCGAACGTATGGTCCCATGGCACATTCACCATTGGCCCGCATTGATGATCTAGGCGACGACGTAATTGGCCATGGAAAACAAGCTCTGTGACACTTCCGAGCAACCCATCGATGTCGGGCTTAGTCACGTAGGCATTTGCTCCTGCTTCAATAGCTCTCTTCTTATCGTCGTCGTAAGCTGCACCGGAATAGAAAAGAACCGGCGTATGCGGGTCCAGGACGCGCACTCGCCGGCACAATTCAACGCCATTAAGATCAGGCAACCACGCGTCCAGCAAATATAGGTCGAAGTGTTCAGTTTGAATCAGTGACAAGGCTTGCGCCGCAGTTCCGACGGCTCTGGTTTCGATGAGCGAGAACTTCAGCAACTCGTTTAACATCTCGCGAGTGTCTTCATCGTCGTCTACGCAGAGAACTCGGGGCTGGGGGTTGGATAGCATAATTGCCTCCTAATTCGTGGAAAGAATGTTCGCTGTCACGATTCGTCTCCCTCCCCCTGAAATTCAGGTCAGTTCGTTATTGGTCTTTTTCGCACCGATGAATGTAAAGCATATGTGCGCTACCGCACACCGCAAGATTCGTGCCTACCAGATGGACCACAAGTCCTCGGTCACTCCTCAAATCGAAGTCCGTGTTCCGGGGGTTTTCTCGCGCCCAATGCGAAGTTTTCCCCATCAGGACGAGGTAAAGGTTCGTCAGGGGTTGCACGGTGCCCCGTGATCTTCTGGACATGTAAACGATAAACAATTGGTGTCAACGAGTGAGGTTGGTCGCGGTGCTCCTGAGCCAGGGCAGCCGGTTCCCACCATATAGCACGCTTTTGAAGTAATGCGTGCGCACGAGTGCGAGCCTGCTCATTGTCCGGGACATCAGGTAGTTCCTCGTATCGCCCGAACACAACAAGACTCATCCACTGGTTCTCGCTGATTATTTCATCTACCTCAAGGCAAACTAACGGATTGGCACGCATCCATTCGATCTTTTGCCCAAGCGTAGTGAATCCGTAAAGGTAGGTGCCATCAAATGCGAAGTTGATGGGAACCGCATAAGGCTGGCCGTCGCGTGCGCAGGCCAAGTGGCCTACGTTGGCTTTTTGTAGAGCGCTGCGGCACTCATCAATGGTCATCTCATGAATGAACATGGCATAACTCCCGATCTAGAGCACAAGCCACAATGTTTTAATCCAATAATCGGCAATCAGCGTTCCGTTCAGCGTTTCGCATTTTCCTCCGTGATCTACGTGTGGAGCATCGAAGTTAATGCGGCGGTGCGAAAACTCGCGCAACTAGTGGGTTAAAGCTCGCTGCCCTTCGCGCAGCAATGAAAACGTACGGAGAAGTTGACTCAAGAACCCAGGGTTTCTTGAGCGTTTCGCGTCATTTTCGGTTTCAAAGCGGCAGAGCTCGCAGGCACAGCCGTTGCTGTTTGAAGGCTTTAGAAAGGCGAAACTCCTATGCCGAGCCATAAGAAATATACAAACGCGACGTTTACCAAACGAGTCGATCATGAAGCCGGGCGTCACCGCCCTTCGCGCGCTATGAGCGAGCCCACAGTCTGCGAGGACTGTGGAGCTGTATATGCGAATCGACGGTGGACTGCTGCAGATCCAGGTGCCGGCCTTGACCTGAAAAAACCTCCTGCTCATCTGACGGTTTGTCCGGCTTGTTTACAACAGCAGACAGGCGAACCGCGTGGATTTGTCTATCTGGATGGCGACTATTTCGTCGCGCATCATGAAGAGATCGAGCAACTTCTGAACAACGAAGCCGAAAGGGCCGCCGAGGACAATCCGTTGGCTCGCATTATGGGATTGAAACGGGGGGATGGCCACCAGCTTACCGTAAGTACGACAACCGAGCATTTGGCGCAACGCTTGGGCCATGCTCTTGAAAAGGCGTTTGGCGGTAACACTCATTACGATTTTTCCCATGAGAACAAGTTGGCGCGGGTTAACTGGTTGCGCGAGTGAATGAGGAAATCCTAATCGCAGCTTTGAGGTGAGGGCGATGACATCAACAACAGCGGCAAGCAGGGTAGTAAAGGCACGAGAGGTAAAAATCAGCGCCGGCTCACTTTTACTTAACGGAGAGTTGAAGATCCCAGAGAACGCCACTGGAATCGTCTTGTTCGCGCACGGCAGTGGTAGTAGTCGTCATAGCCCTCGCAATCAATATGTGGCCCGCGTGATTCGCGAAGTCGGAGTAGCGACGTTGCTTTTCGATCTTCTAACACGTCAAGAAGAAACAATCGACAATTACACGCGCGAATTTCGTTTTGACATCAATCTACTTGCCCGGCGGCTAGTCGCCGCAACTAACTGGCTCGCCGGGGCGGAAGAAACCAGGCACCTGCGCCCTGGTTATTTCGGAGCGAGCACTGGAGGTGGCGCGGCCCTGGTTGCAGCTGCTGAGATGGGGCGAAAGGTCGGGGCTGTCGTCTCTCGAGGCGGTCGCCCCGATCTGGCGGAACCAGCCTTAGGTCATGTCAAAGCTCCGACTCTGCTGATAGTCGGTGGTCTTGATGGACCAGTCATTCGGATGAATGAAGATGCCTACGTACAACTCCGATGCATGAAGGAGTTGAAGATCATACCAGGCGCCACTCATCTCTTTGAGGAGCCGGGCAAGTTGGAAGAGGTCGCCAATCTTGCTGCGAAATGGTTTCTAAAGCACTTGCAATGAGAACAAGGAGGTGACCATGCAATTCGCAAATAGAATTAGCGCGGGACGTGCCCTGGCCAGGAAGTTGCGCGACTACGCTGACCGCTCCGGCGTAATCGTGCTCGCCCTGCCCCGCGGCGGTGTGCCGGTCGGTTATGAAGTGGCGCGTGCTCTCAGTGCTCCACTGGACGTGTTTTTGGTGCGAAAACTCGGCGTGCCTGGTTACGAAGAGTTGGCAATGGGCGCCATCGCCACGGGCAACGTGCGCGTCCTCAATGAGAACCTCGTCAAGGATCTGGGCATTCGTGATGAATGGATCCAGCAGGTTGTCGCGCGCGAGCAACGGGAACTCAAGCGGCGCGAGAGGATTTATCGCGGCGCATCTCCACCCCTCAACGTGAGCGGTCGCACAGTCATCATTGTCGACGACGGCTTGGCTACCGGATCAACCATGCGAGCCGCGGTTAAGGCGCTTAAGAATCTCGGACCAGCCAGGATCATCGTGGCGGCCCCGGTGGCGGCGCGTGAGACGTGTGAGTCTTTTAAGGCAGATGTGGATTCAACGTGTGTTTGCGTAATGAGTCCGGAGCCATTTGATGGGGTTGGGCGATGGTATAGGGATTTTTCGCAAACCACCGACGGAGAAGTTTGCTATTTGCTGAAACACGCTAAAGACCCTCCACGCAAGCACGCAGCTTGATGGGGCAGCATTAAGGACTCGCCCATGCTAAACGAAAGCACTGTTCTTTTAACTGATGTCGTTCAAGAAGCCGCTCACCCGCTGGTTGGCGAGGTCGGTGACTATGACCCACTCATGGCGCTTATAGCCGATGCTCCGCTGGTTCTGATAGGCGAAGCGTCGCACGGAACACACGAGTTTTACCGAGAGCGAGCTCAAATCACAAAGAGACTAATAAAGGAAAAAGGCTTTAGCGCTGTTGCCGTTGAAGCAGATTGGCCTGACGCCTATCGAGTCAATCGCTATGTTCGCGGAATGAGCGCAGACGCGGATGCGGTTGAGGCCTTATCTGGATTCAAGCGTTTTCCTTCCTGGATGTGGCGCAACGCGGACGTACTAGACTTTGTCGGCTGGCTGCGAACATACAATGACGACCTTCCGGCCTCGGCGACGAAGGTCGGGTTTTACGGACTGGATCTCTATAGCCTGCACACCTCGATTGAAGCTGTGCTTGATTACCTTGACCGAATAGATCCCGAAGCTGCTCATCGTGCCCGCGCTCGATATGCTTGCTTCGATCATTTCGGCAAAGACGAGCAAGCCTACGGGTACGCCACGGGCCTGGGCATTTCCGATTCCTGTGAAGACGAAGTCGTCAGTCAGCTCCTTGAGATTTACCAGAACTCCGCGGAATACGCCTGGCGCGATGGTCGCTTCACTCCCGACGAACATTTCTATGCGACCCAGAACGCTAGGCTGGTGATGAACGCTGAGCGGTATTACCGATCAATGTTTCGCGGACGAGTTTCATCATGGAATCTGCGGGATGCACACATGGTTGAGACACTCGAATCGTTGCTCGCGTTTCTCCGTACTCAAAATTCTCATTCAAAGATTGTGATGTGGGAACACAACTCCCACCTGGGTGACGCGCGTGCTACGCGTATGGGTCAGGAGGGAGAGTGGAATGTCGGCCAACTTGTGCGTGAACGGCATCCGGGTGATGTGAAACTCATCGGATTCACAACCTATCAAGGCACCGTCACCGCGGCGTCCAACTGGGATGCGCCGGCGGAACGCAAGCGAGTTCGACCTGCGCTGGAAGGTAGCTATGAAGCGCTCTTCCACGACGTCGACATCCCGCGGTTCCTGCTCACATTTGGCGGAACAGATCACGCTACTGCGGCGCTTCGCGAGCCACTACTTGAGCGCGCCATCGGCGTGATCTATCGCCCGGAAACTGAGCGCGCCAGCCACTACTTTCAAGCTCACCTATCGGCGCAATTCGACGCAGTACTGCACTTCGACGAAACGCGTGCAGTCGAGCCTTTGGAACGCACTTCGGAATGGGAAGCCGGCGAAGTGCCTGAAACATTTCCCACGGGAATTTAGAAGGAGAGTTGGAATCATGAAAACGAAACAGATCCCAAGAGACGAATGGCCCAAGTTCTTTGACAGCTTCAGTCGTCAGCACGAAGGCTGGCTCGCAACACTCGATATCTTCGCAACTGAGATCGGGGCGCAAGTTGAGGAGCGTGAGCTGGCATTCGAAGGCATTGTCGACGAGTGGGACGAAGCATTGGGCCATCAAATTATGATCATGATGGGCGCGAAGCCCGACGATCACATAACCCACACTATTGGCCGCCCTACCAACGTAAGCGTGGAACAAACAGACGAAGGTGCGGATGTGGCGCTGGCAATCACGTCTGAAGACGGAGCCATGGCTTTATTGCGTTTTCGTTCGCCCACATTGCCGCAAATGGTCGATGACGTCGTGCGCCAACGAGCACGCCCATCGCTGTAGGCAAGAAGGTCACCCAATGCTGTTTGAAAAGAGAGAAAGTGTTAGGAAACGCCTCTGTAGCCAACTGTTCATTTGCTGTGTACTCCTGGCCTTCACAGCAAGTGCAAATGCGACTATGACGGACAAACGCGTTCCCAAGCGCCCCCAGCGCCAGGAACTCTCGCTCGAAGAGCGCCTCGAGGCCGAGCAACGCTTGTCAGATCTTGGATATTGGACTGGTCCGATTGATGGCACGCTGGATCCGGCATTCCGGCATGCTCTTATCGCGTTTCAAAAGGTGGAATCTCGTCCCCGCACCGGCAGACTAACAAGGGATGAACTTCAGACCTTGCGAGCCGCGTCCAAACCCCTTCCACGGCAGACGGGCGACGCCCATATTGAAATTGATCTCGATCACCAGGTTCTATTCATGGTCGATGCGAGTGGCTCAATCACACACATCCTTCCTGTGTGCACAGGTAATGAAAAATTTTATGTAGACCACGGACAAACTCATAGGGCTCACACGCCAAGAGGAAAGTTCACAGTATTGAGGAAGGTAGCTGGATGGCGACGAAGCTCTCTTGGCTTACTTTACTATCCTCACTACATCCACGAAGGGATTGCGATTCATGGAAGCCTGGCGATGGCTGTCTACCCGGCCAGCCACGGTTGTATTCGGATACCAATGTTCGCCTCAAAAGAGCTAAGTGAGATGACGGCTGTTGGAACGGAAGTGATTGTTTACGATGACACGACGGCGGGGCTCTAAGTACACATTGGGTTATATGCAGCGTTGATAAAGACAAAGCGAAGATCATCCCATTGGAATCTCCGCCGAAAATGGAGAAAAACAACATGCTAAAGAGAATAGAACCTTCGGACTGGCAAACAAGTCTGACTGACTTTGGTGTACGCAACAAGATGCGTGCGACAAGGTTAGAGGTCTTCGGAGCAGGCAGGGAAGTGGAATCAGATTTCTGGCTTGAAGACGGACTTCTTCTCGCGGGAATCACTCTGGAGGTGGATCGAGATCGGGGTCCGACCGTGGAGATTATGCTCCAGGCGCCGGCTGCTGCCACTCACGGTCACATGACTCACACAATCGCGGGGATAAAACGGTTGGCGATGGATAGGGCCAATGGCCCGGATGAAGGTCTTGAGTTGGAAGATAAAGAGGGAGCGATCACAATCATGCGCTTCGAATCTGAAAGTGACAGCGTGATTCCAGGCGCTAAGGAGTTAGTGCAATGCGAAAAACTCTTCTAACGCTTTGTTTCATTATGCTTTTGAGCATGACTACGACTGCTCAGCCCCAAACCTTCACGAGAGATGGTCTCGACTATGCATTTGATCTTCCTACATCTTTATGGAGGGCAGTCTCACGCGTCGATATGCATGAGCATTTTGAATTCATAAACGGCGACGATTACAGCAATGGATATCTACGCGTGCGCAAGAAATTCGTAGGACCCGGTACAGCGCCCGAGGACATCTTTCGTGAAGATGAGAAGTGGCAATTACAGAGACTGCCTGGTTACGTTGCTTGCAGCAACGGCACGGGAACCGATTTCTCCGGACGTTTGAGAGGAAGAGTGTTCTCTTACGAGTACGTCAACAAAGGGGTGAACATGGACGGGCGCATCTATTATCTTCAATTAGATAACCGAACCTTCTATGTCCTCCATTTCACAGTCGCCAGTGAAAAACTCCAGGGCCTTCGGGATCAAATGGAGCCTATTGCCCGAAGCTTTCGTTTGAAATGACGTTCACCTAAAAAGGCGAGGTCGCTCGCAGTAACGATGGTCTTGCGGCGTCAGAAACAAGTGAATACGAGCAGAGCAAAGATTCTCGATAGTAGCCTGGCTGTCACGGTGGCTACCCCTTCACCTGTTCCCGTGGCATCCGTGCTCCCAGCCCGTCGTGACGATGCCAAAACCTTCCTGCGTGAGTTCACGTGCGAACTCCTGCGTGAGATTAGTCCTACTGCAAAAGCTCTGTGGCTGTTGGGCGTGGCCACTCTCGTCAGCGGCGCGATCTATTTCGGTCATGCGGCTTTCATGCGTTACAGAACCGAGCAGCAGCAAAATACCAGTCAGGTAGAGACGCTGAAAGGACGAATTGATGAGCAGGAGAGGGGACTAGCGCAGTTAAGCGAACGGCAGGATCAAGGTTCACCCCAGAATTCATATGGGACAAAGAAGGAAGCTGAAAGCAGGCAGAATAATCAGCCTGTTCCCTACGGTCCGTCCTTGCCTACCAAGCTCTGGAATTCATATCGCAAAGGTACTTGTCTCATCGCCGGTTCTTATGTCCTGTTAGACAGCGCCTCCGGTCGCCCCCTTCGCTATCCCGAAGTCGAGATGAGTCAGGAGGAACGTCTGCTGACCATCGGAACCGAGGTGCCGCTGACGCCGGAAGGTAACGGGACCATCTTCCGACTGGAGTTCGTCGGAACTGGCTTTCACGTGGGAGACGGTTACGTCTTAACCAATCGGCATCTTGTTAACCAACCTTGGTTGGTAGACTTGCGAGCACAGTTTTTGATTTCCAGTAGCGGCGCCACTCCGCGTGTGGATAAATTACAGGCCTTCTTCCCCGACCATCGTCAGCCCATAACACTGCAATTCAGAACAGCATCGAAGACTGATGACGTTGCTGTGTGCACGCTCAAAACCACACCTCCAAACATTCCGGCACTACCCCTTGATGAACAATTGGGAGCAGTCGAGGTCGGAAGGCATGTTGTCATGATGGGATATCCCACGGGACCCAATCGCATGTTGGCACTATTGCCGGAAGCAGAAGCGATCGCAGTCGAGAATGAATATGGCGGTTCGTTGGTTACACTGCTCGATCAACTTGCAAAACTGAAGCTTATCAATCCGCTCACAACGCAAGGATACATTACGGACCTCTACAAGAACCGGATCGTCTTCGACGCGGCAACCAGCGAAGGCTCTTCCGGAACACCGATGTTAGGGGAATCAGGGAAGGTAATCGGAATTACCTTCGCAGTACTTGTCGACAACAGAGCTTCTAATTTTGCGGTTCCGATTGCGGCGGGCATTGAACCGCTAAGGAGGGCTGGTTGGAGGCCTCAAAGCCGAGGCTCTAACAATAATGACGCTGATGGGCCATAAGGATCTGAAGACGACGATGCGATACATTCGCGCCGTTCAGCTTCAGAGAGATGTGCGTTCTCAGAATTTTGGTCACAAATCTCCCACACAAGAGATACGGCCGCCAGTGTTGGCAGCCGTAAGTTGTTGATATTAATGGTCGGGGCGAGAGGATTCGAACCTCCGACCTCTCGGTCCCAAACCGAGCGCACTACCAGGCTGTGCTACGCCCCGAACTCTCTCCAAACGCGGAGGGGAGCATTCTATGGGCCGATAGATAAACGGTCAAGTCTGCTGGATCCAACGTTTTATAAACATACGCATGTCCGAGAGTGCGCGAGCGCGATGACTTATCGAACTTTTGATACCAGCTGGCAATTCCGCGAAAGTGCCACGATAACCCTCAGGAACAAAGACCGGATCGTAACCAAAGCCGTTATTTCCACGCGCGCTGTTCGCGATATGACCCCTGCATTCACCCCTCGACAAATTGAGGAGAGTTGGCTTACCTGCCAGGTTCGGACTGGCGGACGCTTTCCAACCAGCAAACGCAATACAACAAACAAACCGTGCGCCTCTCTCAGGTAGTCCTTTTCCAGCGAGTTCTTCGAGTAGCTTCTCCGTCCGCTCCTCATCTGCCGCTCTGGCGTCTCCAAACCGCGCGGAAAATACACCCGGCAGGCCTCCGAGAGCGGTCACTTCCAGTCCGGAATCGTCACCAATTGCGCAAAGCCGTGTTTTCTCTGCGTAGCTCAATGCTTTGAGAATGGCGTTCTCTTCGTAGGTAGTTCCCACTTCCTCTACAGTAGAGATTTCGGGAAATTCATCGAGAGATCGCAGTATTAACGGCAGACCGCTGACCGCCACCTGAATTTCAAATATCTTCCCGCGGTTGGTAGTTGCGATTAGCAGCTCGAGGCTGGGGCGTTGGATCATCGCGTCGCTTATCTGTTCGGTGATGGAAGTCTATTTGTCGCACTTCGATCTTCCGGAGCCAACAGCGGAAGAAGGGTACTAAACTGGCCGAGCGGAGACCGAGTAACTCGTTCAATGCCGTGATCGTTTAAAGTTGTTTCAGTAGCTGAATACGGCAGGCTGGCGATGATTTGATCGATGCGTTCCGGGTTACGTGCCGATGAACCTGCGAAGGCAAGAATCGCGACGACGAAGCTGCGTATGCGGCCCGCATCATTTGTATAAGTGATGATCGGAGCCGATGTAGAGAGAGGCCCATACAACATTACGGGGTTAGTATTATCGTCAGGTCCCGCAGTTCGCTGTAGGTGGTCGACATAAGCTGCAACGTCTAAGCGTGGACCAATGACCACAAGATCTTCAGTTAACGCTGCCGCAATTTCACCCTGACTGTCTTGAAAGACCTCGACTCCAGAAGGGCTTGCTGTTCGTGTTTGAAAACGCATAGCACCTGTTATCAGTCCTCGCAACGAGTCGTGGTCGCGGACATGAGCAAGCAACATTGATCGCTCACCAGTTTCGTCCAACCGAACCGTGAGCACATTGCCGCCCAGGGTTTGGAGGAATAACTCGGGTTCCTCTATTCCGTAGGGCAAAAGCGCTGACTTCAAAACCGCAGAAAAGAGGGCGGCGGACAAAGCGTCAACGTGGGTTGACACGGTTGTCTTAAGGCTCTGCCACGCACCGTGAGGATCGCGAAATCTGTAGTAACTCGCCGAGTCGTAACCTGCAGGTGGAACCGGGGGGTTAGAAGTCGCCGAGATGAAACTTGGTTTCAGCTGCGTGATTACCGAGGGCTTTAGCGAAACTAGATACCGGTCCTCTATGGCTGTGTTGTGGGCCTGAGATGTCCACGCCAGACTTCCGAAAATCTTTACTGCCCCAGTCGCAATAAGCTTCTGAAAATCATTATTGCCTGGCGCCCGCCCCAACAGCAGGGGAATGCCTATCGAAAACAGCCGCGCGCTGTTTTGCGTGGGGACGTATCCAAAGGTCAACCGGTCCGATCCGGCAATCTGGGCACGAGCACGTTGTAAATCTGAATCATCCTTGAGACTTGGTCCACGCGCTCGCGCAACCGCGAGACAGTTTTGAACGGCTCTCCGGTTGTTTCCGATGATTATCAAACTTCCCGAAATAGCTGCGACGATTTGACGCGAACCTTCTGGCGCTGTCCATTCGTCAAAATCAACTCCGTCGATGCTCGTTCGGCGTAACGTCGGCTTGTCGTATGTGGTCTCAGCCAGCTGCCTAATGCGTGACTCAACAGTTGAACGAATTCGGACCTCTGAGGTATGTGATTCGATAATCAGCGCCACCTCCGGTCGCACTCGTAGAGTATCCGCTTCCTCGGTTGCACCCAGATCAGTGACCACGACCGCTACTTGCGATCTTGCCAGCATCACAGATTCAATAGAGCCGATACCGGTCCAACGGACAAATCCTTGAAGCCATGGACGGCGAGGAGGGGCTTTCGGAAGACCTTCGCTGTCTGCGAGCAGTTTCCAAGCCTCAGTTCCTGAGATCGCTTCAACTACCGCGGAGGGTTGGTTTGCTTCCAGATAGAGGAGAGAGTTAGCGGGAGCATACGCAGCCATGTCGACTTGCCGAGGGAATACCCACCATAACCAAAGGCCGCAAGTTATCAGGGTGAGAAGTAGAAGGATTGGGACCCACCGGATTCGCTTCATTAGTCGCATCGTAACTGGGCACCGAAGGGTCTGCAAGGAAGACAAAGAACCGGCGAAATAAATCTCTGGAACTCCTGAGGGGACTTCCAGAACCCGGTAGGATTTCCGCCGAAATGGCTTCCAGAATCAACGCAAGTGCGCGGAAACATTGGTTAAACGATGCAAAATACTAGTTGACAATGTTATGCCCCTACGGTAGTCTGCTTTGCGACGGCAGTAAGCGTGCTGCCCGCTCAGAGCCTTGCCAATGTTTCTCATCCCGTTCACCCCGCCTTCGTTGAAGGTCAATCCACCAGGAAACAACGTCACCTAAACCCATTAGCGGCGCAATTGCGCCCTTCGCGATGTCGGGCCGCAGATCACTTGAATCACGTCGAGGTCAGCCTTGAAGAACGATAAACAACGTCCGCCTGCCAGAACCGTCAAGAGCCGGGTATCAAGAGCGATGAAAGCCCGTGCCCGCCTCCGTCGACAGCACAAACTTCGCTCACTGTTTGTCAC
>JALZOO010000225.1 GCA_030913905.1 Acidobacteriota bacterium | reverse complement strand
TACGTCACCAATTTGCATTCGATTACCCGCAATAGCGGTCGATGAAAGTGTGGTTCACCGTCCAGGGAGTTTCTCAATAACTTTGGGGTCGCTGAATTTCTGATAACCAGCGGCCGTCAGTTTCTCCAATTCCTTGAATAGGTTTTCGTCGACAGTTTTGAAGTTGAAGCAGGACTTGCCCTGCTTTCGCTTCTTCAATTCGGGCGACATGCCTTTCAGCAGCTCAGGGCAGGCGTAAACCGGGATCAGATGGAAGCTAGCGTAACTCTTACCCATTCGCACCGCCCCGAAAAACAGGCGTTGCTTATTTTTCATGACCACATCGGTCTCGAGGGAATAGGTTGTAGTGTTATCACTGACGACGTTGAGCTTCCTGGCATAAGGCTCAAGGATCGTCTTCAGTCGTTTGAAGGTCTCTTCGTAGTCGTTCTTGTTTGCCATGGGTGCTCCGGTTGATGCCTGAAGAATTGATTGTGTCGCCCCTATTCATTAATCGCGTAACGTAATACTTGCGTGCGCGCAGCGACGAATAGCTCGCCCTTGTCATTCATTACCATTCCAAACGCCATGCCCTGCGGCTTGAACACGGTCAGATAGCGACCGTTGCCATCGAATACCTGTATCCCCTGTATGTCACAAACGTAGACGCGTCCCTTACCATCAACGGTGATCGCAGAGGCAGCGCGGAATTGTCCCGGCTGGTTCCCGGCGTCACCAAAACGCGTTATGAACTTTCCGTCCGGGCCAAACTTGAAAACCGCGTTATTAAAAGTGCCGAGCGCGTAGATGTTGCCGAGACCATCGACAGCTACGCGTGTGTTGAGTTCCGAATCTCCACTGGCTGAGCTGATTGCAGCTCGTATTGTCTGCACCGCTTTTCCTGCAGAATTGAAGCGCACTATGTCGTCGCGGTTCCGGTACGAGGCAGCTACCAGCCCTCCATCGGCGGTAGTTATTACGTCATCAAACCCGCCATCGGCATACTCAAGCTCGCCTAACGAACTGCCGGTCTCACCTTGATGGCGGGAAATCTTTCCGCGCTGCACCACGTAAACAGTGCCATTGCGATCCGCAGCAAGCCCTCGCAAGGGCATTTTGGGATCGACCATCCACTGCGTCATGAATTTTCCCGCCTGATCGAAAACCTGTATGCGCCCGCCAATATATTCGCCCACGTAGATTTTGCCCGCACCGTCAACGGCAATGCTGCGTGCGTCCTTGAACATCCCGGGCGCTATGCCCTCCTCGCCAAATTGCAGCGTCACCATCGCAAACCGCGAAGCGGTTTCTTTGCCGCCAGACGCGCGTGTGCCGGCGGGTGATGCTACTGGGTTCTTTGACGGCGTGTCCGAATTGCTACCGCTACGTGATGGAAGGAGGAATCCCGCCAGGGCTAAGGCGCCAATGACCACACCGATAGCGGGTATCAAGATGATCAGAAGAACCCACTTCACAACTTTTCCCCCTGACACAGTATTCCGCAAATCAATGTTCACAATCGGAGCGACTGACGCAGGGTGCGCGGCATTCGGCACCGTCAGCGAGCTGTGGCAATAGGCACAACGGGCCGTGAGATTGGCGCCAATCACGTCCTGTTCGTAACTGACGGGAGCGCCGCATTTCGGACACTGGAAAGTTTGGGGCATGTCTTTGTTTGTTCCTGGTTCTTGTTCTTTGTTCTTGGTTCTTGGTTTTTGGTTCTTTGTCCTTGGTTCTTTGTTCTTGGCTCTTAGTGCTTTTTTCTGCTTACTGCTTACTGCTTACTGCTTACTGCTCACTGCTCACTGCCTCCTGCTCCTTACCAACCGTTACGCTGCCGAAGCGACGTGATATGCGCAACGTGATGTTGGCCGTGCCACGCATAAAGCGCGACATTCTTTTCCACGCTGACGCTGCCCAGCTCGGAATGATTAAACGTGCGGGCGAAATCCTGGTCTTTTAGCGAGCGCAGAAACAAAACCCAACGGCGATGCAACGACTCCAGCAAGTCCAACGAGATATCGATCGGCGCGTTGCGTGCGTCCTCCAGGTTGGCCCAAACGTTCTCGTCGTAGGCCTTGATCGTCGGGTGTTGCTCAGTTATCGCTAACTTGAAACGCACGTAGCTGTTCAAATGGCTGTCCGGGACGTGATGCACAACCTGTCTCACGGTCCAACCGTCCGGTCGATAAGGCGTTTCGAGTTGTTCTTCAGACAGGCCTGCAACTGCCGCGCGCATTTTTTCGGGGGCCGCAGCTATTTCGTCAATGAGAGCGTGGCGTTCTTCGGGTGTAAGGCCTCCTGTGAACGCAAAGGGTCCAATCGGGTAGCGCAAATCCATCTGACCTCCAGTCGATTACTATATCGCAGTCTGTGTTGTGTCTTGACTATGCGTGGGCTTATTCTCACCCGAGTTATCTGATCTCAGACTTCTGATTTATGATCTCTGACTTCTGATCTCTGTCCATTCTACGGGCGACGATCTATTTGCGACAACCATGACTGAAACAGCAGATGTTGTAATCATTGGCAGCGGCATTGTGGGTTCGAGCGTTGCCTACCATCTTGCAGAACAGGGCTGCACCAACGTTCTGGTTATCGAACGCGAAGCACATCAGGGAAAAGGCTCAACCGGAAAGAGCATGGGCGGCGTGCGGGCCCAGTTTGCGACGACGGTCAACATTCAAATGTCGCGCTACTCAATTGACTTCTTCTCGACCTTCGATGAGGTCGTGGGCCATCCGGCAGACTACCGGCCGCATGGTTACCTTTTTTGCGCCACGACGGAAGCTCACCTTGAGTACCTAAAAAATAATCGTGAACGTCAGTTGGCTTGCGGAGTTAAAGATGTACAACTCGTATCTCGTGAAGACATCGCCAGGTTTGTTCCTCAATTGCGGGTTGACGACATTCTTGGCGGCACGTTTTGTCCGACAGACGGCTTCGTGGATCCGCATAGCGTAATGATGGGATTTATGCTCAACGCCCGTGAACGTGGTGTTCGTCTCTGGCTGGATACAGAAGTAACGGGGATTGAAACAGATTCCTCGAACGGAGGGCTTTCTTTGGAGGGCGGCGGCTTGACGCCGCTATCTAGTTCCGATCGTTTAGCGGCGGGTACTGCCCGCCGTATCTCCGGCGTGGAAACAAGTCGAG